>JAFUXZ010000007.1 GCA_017470795.1 Paludibacteraceae bacterium | reverse complement strand
GGCGCGGTCAAGTGCCTGCTGCATATCCTCGGTTGTCAGAACGCTGAATACCACAGGGATGTCGCCCATTGCGTTGAGTGCGGTGATGCCCTGCGTGGCGCTCTGGCAGACGTAGTCGAAGTGAGGCGTATCGCCGCGAACGACACAGCCTATGGCGATGATGGCGTTGAACGTGCGCTGGTCCATCAGCTTGCGTGCAGCATAGGTCAGCTCAATCGTACCGGGAACGTGTATGGTCTCGATGTTGTCTTCCATCACGCCGTGCTGACGCAACGTCTGAACAGCTCCGTCGAGCAGTTTGAACGTGATCTGACTGTTCCAGTCGGCCACGACGATGCCGAAACGCAGCGAGCGCAGTTCGTCCGCACCCGGGAGTTCGTCCGGATTGTAGTCAGAAAGGTGCTGTAACTCAGAGGCCATCGTTACTTCAGATATGCGATATATTTGTCAATATCTTCGGCTACGACGCTCTGCGGATACTGACTCTTGATCTGCTCGTACGCCTTGATGGCTTCTTCGGCTTTGCCTTGTGCTTCGTAGATAGCGCCCAGTTTCTTGAGACATACGGGAGCAAAGACATCGCTCTTCGAGTCTACTCCGTCCTTGAAGGCTTCGGCGGCTTCGTCCAGCTGTCCGAGATTGGCGTATGCATCGCCCAGCGTGACGCGTGAGCGGGCATAGGAGTGCAGGTCATCGGCCTTGTAGTCTTCGAGGAAGTCTATGGCGTCCTGATAGTTGCCCAGCCGATAGCTGCTGATGCCCGCATACAGGCGTGCCACCTTGCCCGAAGGCGTGCTGCCATATTCTTCCATGATGGCTACCGCACCGATATTCTCATTGCCGTCACCATAAAGAGCGATGGAGTCGTTTCGCATTTCGAAGGCCTGCTGCACCAGTGAGAGATGGTTGGCGGCTTCGAGCACGCGGGGCTTTTTGACAAATTGCTGATAGCCGATAATGCCGAGAACCAGCAGAATGACGGCCGACAAACCGATGATGATCGTTTTTTTATGTTTTTCAATAAACGACCCGGAAGCAATCAAGGCTTCATCAAGGTGCAGATTCTGGTTGTTTTCTTCGTTCTTTGCCATATTGTTATTGTCTTGATTAGCATTGTAAGCGTGCAAAAGTATGACTTTTTTATGGATTAGCGAAATGCAGAAAAGGTTTTCAGACGGCTGCATGCGTTTTTTTCTGAAAAAAGCACCACCGCCGTGAGCAACACACAAAATATGCTACATTTGCATCAGAAAGGCTGACGCGCGACACGGCATGCGGGAAACAGCGCTTGCCACCGGGTGCGGGTCGGCCGGGATATCGGCGGATATTCTGTCTGTCCGGGACGGACAGACAAAGACATAGCACGTTGCATTGCTTTTGAGACTGGCAAACTCAACACACTAATCATTCTGGGTGTATCGACTCTTAATGGCGGGCTGCACCTTCGGGTTCTCTCTTGAGAGACGGCAGATTACAAAGAGAGTTTGAAGCCTGATTCCTATTTATTGGGAGTTTGCTCAAATAAAAGGCAATGCAACTTTTTTACACCCTGTCCGCAGCACCGGAGCGGCTGTACGTCGCAGAAGAAAGCCCGGTCGGGAGAGATACGGCCCGAGTCAGCACCGACCTCTGAAAGCCCTGCAGACCCGCAGCACCGGCGGCTTTGTGCCCCAAAGACGCCCGCACGGCCTGCGCCGGGAGCAGTTGCACACCGGTCAGCATACCCCGGAGGCATCGCCAACGACAACACAGGAGGGCATGCCGCACGTACACCCGTAGCCCCGGGAGAAGGAGCAAGGAGATGCTTTCGTGCCGCCAACGCCGACGGAAGCGGAGGGGCATGACCGATATGCGCCGTCAGACACCGTCAGCCACAGGCAGACGAAAAAAGCGCCTCATGCTGCCTCTGACAGCAGTGAAGCGCAAAAAGGGTTCGGGAGACAAAAAGCTGAAAAGACGGCCGGGCGTCACAACGCACTGCACGCAACAGCCGGCTGACAGAGGTCGGCACGCCCCGGATGCCGGCAGTGCGATTGCAGACTACAGCAACAGACTGCCTGCCGGCACTGCAGTGCTGACGGCCTCAACAGACGGCAGCACGGACGGAGCGGCAGTGTCAATACAGGTCAGAAACCAATGAGTTGAGATACACCTCAAGATTCGTGAAGCGGCTGTCGAGAGTCCGCTTGGTGCCGTCGATATAGTCGTTCGGGTCAAGGCCATGCGCCTGCTCCCATGAATCGGGAATGCCGTCACGGTCAACATCGTCGGGCAAGGACGTAAACGCATAGTCTGGCCATCCGCCGACATCGGTCTGAGAGTCAATGATGCCTTTCGTACCGCCCTTGATGCCGGTGTAGGTCGTTGTGCCGCGGCGCACTTCGTCGGCAATGCGTGCATCAATCTGATCGCGCGCATAACTGGCCCCCGCCTTGGCTAACACGGTCTCAAAGGCGGCTTCGGCAGTCTCCACATTGGTCATCTCAACGCTCATGGCATAGGGCACGGCAGCCTTCAGTCCTGCCTTCTTGGACGACTCGTCAGGTTCGACGCCCGACCAGTTGTCTGCCGTCACGCCGCTGTTGCCAAACAGGTAGTTGCCGCTGATGTAGAAGTGACCGCCATTGACGGTGCCCCGCTCTGCGCAATAGCTGCACTTGGTGGTCGGATTGACAATCCGGTTGGTATGTCGACTGGCAGGACCGGGCTTGTAGTAGTTGTTGACCATGTTGTAGGTCCGGTATGCGCCGGCATTGTTGCCCGACTCACCGCCGTAGGTGTTGTTGCCGCCCCAGTTGTAGACGACATTGTTGACATAATCCACCGGACCGCGCTCGACGGACACATAGTCGTGGTCAAAACGGGGGTTACGGCTGTCGTGATGCGCCAGCAGGTTGTGATGGAAAGTGGCATTCGTGCCGCCCCAGATGCCGCCGTAGCCATGTGTCCCCTTGCCGTGCACGGACACGCGCAGACTCTCCGTGATGAAGCAGTACTGCATCGTGAAATTCGTGTTGCCATAGCATGAGGCGCACTCATCGGTTGACCAGCTGAAGGAGCAATGGTCAAGCATAATCCGATCCTGTCCGATACAGGTCAGCGCATCGCCTTCCACCGCATGTTCATCGCCCATCCGGAAACGGATAAACCTGACGATCACATTGTCGGCCTCGATATAGGTAGGATAACCGCTGATACAGATGCCGTCCCCCGGAGCCGACTGGCCTAAAATAGACACGTTACCTTTTTTGATTCGCAACGGACTTGTCAGCCGGATATTGCCTGCCACACGGAATATAATGATACGCGGTCCAGTCATATTGACGGCATATCTGAACGTACCGGGCAGCGACGCATTGTCTTCCAGACTCGTCACGTACACAATCTGCCCCCCACGTCCGCCGGTTGCCGTCATGCCACACCCCTGCGCCTCAGGAAAAGCAATCTGCTCTGCCGACTCCGGCTGCTGAGGCTCCTGAGAAGCACCACTGCTCCCCTTGCAGGACAGAAACGCAAAAGAACAACATGCCAACAAGGCACAAATCAATCTGTTATTCATAACATCATCACTTCGCTGTTTGTTTTAGTAATATCCGGGAAGCCCCACAAGACAACAGGAGCACCTGTACTTACAACATCAGCAAGAGAGACCGCAGGGCAGCCCCTCTTGCTGACGTATGACAGTAAACAATCAATAATCGTAATCGTTCCACAACAGGCCGTTACTTGCCCCGACATTTACGGAGAAGATCGGCCAATAGTGACGCTTGTCAATCAGATCTTCATCAGCATACAGAACGTAGTTGTAAGAGTCCAGTTCAGACTGGCCGCTTGACGTATAAATCTCTTTTGCTACCCAACCGTTCTCCTTGCTGAAAGTTGCCGGACGGCTGGTCTCGCCAACGGCCCAGCCATAAATACTGTCAAGCACGAAGACACTCGTGGTCGAACCCGTGTATTGCAGCGAGTTGTCCTTGCGATACTTGAAGAACAGGGAGTCGCTTGTCTGAGCGAATTCACCTTCATGATTCTTCAAAGCCTGCAGACGATTGGTCGTCTCAACGAGTTTCTCCTTCAACTTACCCCAACGCTCAAGGTCATACTTGCGGATATACTCACCGACAAATTCAAACTTACGCTCGTCCATGATGTTATCCATCGTCAGTGCACTGCGACCGGAGAGGCCTGCGCGCGAACGGACTCTGTTCAGCTGAGCCAGCGGATCAATACCATTGTAAGTCGGAGTGCCCGGCACATCACCCGTAATACCTCCCAGAGAAGCCTCGGCATACATCAACAATACATCCGTATAGCGCACGATAGGATAGTCTATACCATCATCATTGCCTGCACGGTCACGTACCATCCATTCCACACGATACTTCCCAAGGTAGAAGTCAGACACTTTCTTGTTCTTCTGGTAAACACGCACGTTCTTATAAGGCTCACCCGAGAAGATGGTCTCATTGTATACCGTATCGGAAGCAACACCCGTACCGTCGTCTTTCGCCCATTCGTATGGAGCCACCGTAACCACCTTGCGGAGATCACCGGGTTCGAAATCATACACCAAAGTCGGGACAACCATCTGCGATGAGTTCGTCGAGCCACTTTGATTGTTCTTCAACAGACCGTTGGCGTCTGAGCTCTTCGGGCAGTTATAGTTCATGAACTGGCCGCGCGTGCCATTGGAGAAGCCGATTACCCAGAGGTATTCGGTCTTGCCGTAATCCGTCACATCAGCACACAGGTCCTTGAATACCTGAGAGAAATCTGACTTGAACTTAGCATCTTCCTTGCTGATGATCTGTCCGCAGGCATTCAGGGCTTCCTGATAAAGTTCCTGACGCTTTGAAGCATCAGTAACATTTAACTGCACATGATACGGAGCGCCGCCACCTGCCTGCATATAGTCCGGACGGAGTGCATAGCCGGCATACATCATGTCGATACGGGCAAGGAGAGCCAGAGCCGCTCCCTTGCTGGGATAGATCACGTTATTCTTCGCAACGCCCGGGCAGTCTTCTGACCACGGCATCAGGTCGATTGCACGGTTCAGGTCGGCACGGATCTGGTCATAGATTACGTTGCGGTCGGTCTTCGGGGTGTTGACAACATCAGGATTGACGGACACAGCATCAAAGCGGGCTGGAACGTCACCCCAGAATTTGATCATCTCCATATATAAGTAGGAGCGCAGGAACAAGAGTTCCCCAAGATAGTACTGGAAGGCCGGCTTATCCAGGTCTGAGTAGCGTTGAATGCCGTCGATGGCATCATTGGCACGTTCGATTTGTGCATTGAAGTATGCCCATGGGTCTTTGCCATTCGAACTTGACAGGTCAGCACTTGTCAGGCCGAGGTTGTAGATCGCATAATCCGCCTTACCGCTGTTCTTGTTGTTGCGTTCAACATCGGTATTCAGACCCTGATAGCCGCAAATGATACGATTACGGTAGCCTCGGTCTGATCCGAATTCATTGTATATTCCGTTGATTACCTGCTCAACGAAAGCAGCCTCGGTGTAGACATTTGAGTCCATTGCCGACGGCGAATCGGTATTCCAGAAGTCGGAGCAACCTGCCATCGTCAGGCCCAAAAGGCCGAGAGCAATATATCTGAGTGATTTCATATCTTTTTGCTTATTGTGTTATTTGCTTATTCGGACGGCATGAGGCTCTCACTATCCGTTGTAAACCGGACTGCTCATCCATGCCGTTCAGATTTAATTAGAAAGACAGGTTAAGACCAACATTGAATGCACGGGACTTCGGGAAGGCAGAGAAGTCAACACCCACTGCCAACGGATTGAGCTTCGAGCGTGTATCAACCTCAGGGTCTGAGCCCGAATACTTCGTGATGCAGAAGAGGTTGGAAGCCGTGAAGAAGAGACGTGCCTGTGCGATGTGAGCCTTCTTAAGCCAGTTGTCCGGCAGACTGTATCCGATTGTGAGCGACGAAAGACGCAGGTAACTTGCATCCTCTACGACTCTGTCGGTCAGAGCGATGTTGTTCATCACCGGATTGTAGATTGAAGCCCCCGCATTGGCTGCGTCCAAGGCTGAAACCAGGTCGCTGTACTGCGACTCCACTACGGTGATGGTTTCCGACGGTTTTTCCGGATTGGGCTTGGTTTCGTAATAGCTGCTCGGAATGAAAGATCCGTCACTTCTGAAGAGTGAGTAGCGCTTACCATAGGCGATGTCAGACGTATTGTTTCTCAGCTTTGACTTATCAAAGATGGTGGAATAGTCCAGTGCTGAGAGGTTAACAACATCATTGCCGATGCTATAAGTAAAGTTGGCGTTCAGGTCAACCTTACCCCATGTCTTGCTTCCTACGAATGCAGCGATGGTGAATCCGCCCGATGCTTTGGGAAGTGTGTTGCCAAGAACGACGCGGTCGGCGGCGTTAACAGTGCCGTTTCCATCCGTATCCTTTATCCTCATCATACCGGGGCGGGCATTGCCTAAGATTGTTGAAATCGGGTTGCCGTTAGCGTCAAGCCATTCGTTGGTAGAGGCGTTGTAACTGGCGAAGTCGGATGCCGTGTACCAGCCATCGGTTCTGTAGCCGTAGACATCACCCACAGGCGATCCCTCGGTCAGACGGAACTCGTAGTCAAGGTTGTTGTAGTTTGCACTGAAGCATTGTGTCTGCACTTGATAGTCAGCCATGCCGCCCAGGTCAACAACTTTGTTGCGGTTGAACGAGATGTTGGCATCAACACTCAGACCGTAGTTGAGGTTGTCTGTCCGTTTGTCGAGGATAACCCCTTTGACAGAGAATTCGATACCCTTGTTCTCGGTCGATCCGATGTTGCGGAACTGCTGTTGTCCGGTGCTTAATTTATAGAGCAGTAAGAGGTCGCGCGTGTTGTTCCAATAGATATCGACAGCACCGGAGAGGCGCTCGTTGAAGAATCCGTAGTCAACACCGAAGTCACGCGTGATGGTGGTTTCCCACTTCAAATCGGGATTGGCGAGGATGTTGCTGTTTTCTCCTCCAAGTGTCCATACCGTTCCGCCATAGGCAGAGTTGGTCACCGGGCTGGAGGTGTATTCATAGTGCAGGTAGCCAAGATCAACGTTGTTGTTGCCTGCCGTACCATAGGAGAGACGGAGTTTGAGGTTGGAGAGCCATTCGCTGGCATTGGCCATCCAGTCTTCGTCTGACATACGCCATGCTGCAGCCACAGAGGGGAAGTAGCCCCACCGATGCGACTTGTCAAAACGCGTCGAGCCGTCAGCACGCATCGTAGCGGTCAGGTAGTAGCGGCCGCGGAAGTCATAGTTGGCCCGGGCGAAGAATGACAGCGTGTTGTCGGTCGGGTCGATGTAGTTCTTGTAGTTTGCCTTGGTGTACTGGCTGAGATAGTTGAACACCTTCTCACCTGTATAGGTCTTGTCGTAGCCGTATCCGTAGAAGGTCTTCAGTTCGCCTTTGTTGACGATGGTTTCTTCACCAACCAGTACGTTGAAGTTGTGGTCTGCGCCAAATTTCGTACGATACTCCAAGGTGTTGACGTTGCGGAATTTGCTGGTCTGGTCGTCCTTTGTGATTACCGAACTGGTGTTATACACACCGCCGGCTCCCGTATAGCCGTCACCGGCACGGCTATAATAGCTCGTAGGTCCGTAGAAGAAGTTTTGGCGGACATTACGGCTTTCGTAGGTCAACTCGGTCTTTACGGTGAACTTTTTCAGGAATTTGTAGCTTGCATAACCGTTCATGGTCCACTTGTTGTCCAGCTTTTCCTTGTAGTTATGATCGATGGTGGTGATAGGATCATAGAGCGAACCGAAGGAGTCTTCGTCATCCAGCTTGCTGTCGTCGTCTTTTGAGAAGAGTTCTACCGGAGTGTATGCGATGGCATTGCGAACGCGGCTCTCGGATTTAGAGCCGGGATCTTCTGACGTGTTGGTGCCGGAGCCGTGTACCTTTGTGTTGGTGTAGCGGGCGGTGAAGCCAAGTGTCAGGTCTTTGATGGGTTTGAATTTGGCTTTGAGCGACAGGTTGTTGCGATGATAGTCTGAGCCATACATGATGGACTCGTCATCGATGCGGTTGTAGCTCAAGTGGAAGGAGGCCACCTTGCTGCCGCCTGAAACGGCCACGCTGTGGTTGGAGTTGAATCCGGTGCGGCCGAATGTCTCGTCCTGCCAGTCGGTGTAGGGCTGTGCACCCCAGTAGTCCAGAATGTCATTGATACCCATCGTGAAGTCGGAGTCGTGATAGTAGATTACGCCGTTGGAATAAGGCATGAGGCCGGCATAAATCGGGTCAAGATAGGTGTTGAAGTTGCTGGGGAGGTTTTTCTCGCCCTTGTTCAGATAGGCGTATTCGTACTGCATCAGCGCGAAGTCGCGTGCATCAAGCATATCATACTTCTTGGCCATCTTCTTCCAGCCCACATATCCGCTGTAATCGACATGTATCACCGTGTTGTCACCGTCAGCATTGGAGTCTTTGGTTGTGATAATGATAACACCGTTCGCACCCTGCGCACCATAGATGGCGGTTGCGGCAGCGTCTTTCAGGACGTCCATCGATGCGATGTCGGTCGGAGCGATGTCGGAAATGCTTGAAACGGGGAATCCGTCGACGATGTAGAGAGGTTCGCTGGACTGCGTCAGTGAGGTACCGCCACGTACGCGCACCTTGATGTCTGCATCGGGCGAGCCTTCGGTCGTCGTTACCGACACACCTGACAGCTTACCCTGCAGGGCTTCAGCAGCGGTGGTTACAGGCACGTCCTTCAACTGCTCTGCGCTAACGCTGGCCACAGACGTCACCAAGTCGCGCTTCTTGGTTGTACCGTAACCGGTCACAACGACTTCCTGAAGCTGTTGGTTTTCAGGGACGAGTTTAACGTTCATCGAACTCGATACGGGGAGTTCCTGCGTCTTGTAGCCCACATAGGAGAACGTCAGGACCTTGGCATCGGCCGGGACGCTCAACGTGAAGTTCCCGTCGAAATCGGTCACCGTACCGGTGGAGGTTCCCTTCACCATCACTGTGGCTGAGATGACGCCTTCACCGAGTTCGTCAATCACACGTCCCGTAATGGTTTTGCTCTGGGCATAGACCGCCACAGTAGAGAGTGCCAGCAGCAGGACACTGATTGCGCCTTTCATGATACTGGACTTTCGGTTTTTCAAATCCATTTTGTTTTTGCGTTTATTAGATTAATAATTTGGTGTAAGTTCTTCGATATCATGCACAAACGCGCATATCGCCCATGCCTGTCCGGGATCGTCATCCCATACGTTGCGCGCATGTTGGGCAAAGTTAATGCTCAAAACATTATCAGAAAGTGCATTTTCTGACGCAATGCGCGTATTTTTACACATCCACCCGCCTCTTTACCTGCAAAAAGCGGGCAGAGAGCAAACGAAGCGGCAGCAAAACCTGCGACATGGTCGTGTTTTCACATGTTGGGGGTCAAAAATATATAAATTTCTTCGGTTGTCAAAATCTCTGCGACTGATTACGGTCATGAGAGGACTGACGGTGGTGTCCGCACAGCGCGCGCCGCACCGCCTGCGGAGCGGTGGATATGGAGCCGGAAGGATGACCTGCGGGTGTTGCTGTGCTGCACTCCGCGACGGAAAGCTGCCGCCGGACCGGCGCCGGGAGTCCTGAACGTCCGTATCGGCTGCCTGCCTGCAAAGCTGACGCACCTGCGGTCTCCGGCAGTCATCCGCCAAGTCTGCGCCGGGAGTCGCTGACAGCCCTGAAGGCATACGAGTGGACACCGCCACCGCCACATAGCCGGCAGAAGGCTGCCCGACGGGTTCGTCCTCCGGCGCAGAGCAGGCAGCAGGGTTGAGGGCATGCTCCGCCCGTTTGCGCCAAAAGAAGGCCTGCGGCTCCGGGGTGTGGTCTGCGCGCTCACAGCGTGGGGGCATGTCGGCGGCTGTTTCCGCCACAGCCGATGCTGGAGCCGGCAGCTGCAAGGCGTCTGTCCGACCGCTGCTGCGACTGCCGGGCTGACGGTTCAATTCTTTTTGTGTACCTTTGCGTCCCCGCACAGGCGGAGTGCTGCCCCGCAGCGCAGCGCGTACAAGTCAACAAATCAACAGCATATCTATGGAAAAACAGATTCAGCAAGTCCCCGTCCTGCTGCTCACGGGCTACCTCGGCAGCGGCAAGACCACCCTACTCAACCGCATCCTGCACAACCGGCAGGGCATACGCTTTGCCGTTATCGTGAACGACATCGGCGAGGTAAACATTGATGCCGACATGATACAGAAAGGAGGCATCGTCGGACAGGAAGACGACAGCCTCGTGGCGCTGCAGAACGGATGTATCTGCTGCACGCTGAAGATGGACCTGGTCAGTCAGCTGACAGACCTGATGGGCATGCACCGGTTTGACTACATCGTGATTGAGGCCAGCGGCATCTGCGAACCCGCACCGATAGCCCAGACCATCTGCTCCATCCCGATGCTCGGGCCGGAATACATCAAAGACAGCATCGCCCGGCTGGACTGCATCGTGACCGTTGTTGACGCGCTGCGCCTGCAGAGCGAGTTCGGCTGCGGCGACAACCTGATGAACAAGAACATCGGCGAGGAAGACCTGGAGAACCTCGTGATACAGCAGATTGAGTTCTGCAACATCGTCCTGCTCAACAAAGCCTCCGAAGTCAGCCGCAGTGAGCTCAACCGCATCCGTCAGATTGTGCGCGCACTCCAGCCCAAGGCCGAGATCATCGAGTGCGACTACGGCGACGTGCCGCTTGACAAACTGATCAACACCGGGCTGTTCGACTTTGAGAAAGTCGCCACCTCGGCCACATGGATCAACGCCATCGAGGGAGACACTCACGAAGACGAGCATGACGAGGATGAAGACGAACACCATCATCATGAACACGCACATCATGAAGACGACGAACATGATGAGAAAGACGAGCACCATCATCATCACGACGAAGGCC
>JAFUXZ010000097.1 GCA_017470795.1 Paludibacteraceae bacterium | reverse complement strand
TTCTTCGAGACCGGACTCGATCAAGATCTCCTTGACCTGCTCCTTGAGCAGACGGGGAACGTCAGCGAACTGCTTCTTGCCGAGCATGATCTTCTGGGCCCATAACATAGCCATCATTTCGCGCACCTCCTTCCTGAAAAATAAAAGCATAAAGCTACGCATAGACAATCTCTGACAATTCAAGGAGACACTCCTCGAGCATCTCGTTGTGCTGAGTCAGATCCTCCACGGTAGCAGTCAGCTCTGTGATCCTTTGCCGCATTTCCGTCGGCGTCATTACCGGTTCTTCGGGTTCTTCCGTTCCCGGATCTTCCGGTTCGGGTTCCTCTGGGTTCTCGACAGGTTCGCCGTCGCCCAGCTGCTCGCGGAGCGCCTTTGCTTCGTCCTCTGAGATTTCTACCGCTGCGACTGTGCTGAAGCCGCCGTTCTCTGGAGGATCGAGCAGTCCCTCAAGGTGCCAGATCGTGCTCATGTCAGAGGACAGGATGCCGAAGGCTTCGTCCTCGTTGTTCGTGAGCAGTTTCATGTCGTTGCTGTTCTGATATTTGACGAAGTTCTTTCCGTCAATTACGTCAACGACCATCCCGTCAAGCAGTATTTTGTAAAACATTGTCGCCACCTCCTGCGTCGTTAAAGTATAGCTTTACAAAGTGCGCATACATAGCGCAGCGCGTTCTGTACGCGTCGTATTTTAGGGTGTGGCCCGCCCATGACTGGAGCGCAGCCCGAACGTCGTCCAGCTCCATGAGTCCGGCGTCAACGCGGCGCTTCAGCTTTTTGAGCTTGCGCCTCATCCTTGTGATGCCGTCTCTCGGTATTTTTCGGATAATTCGCCCAGACTCTGTCAGGTAGTGCCTGACCTTCAGGAACGTGAAGCCGCTTGTCAGCTTCGTGATCCTTGTCTTTTTCAGATTGATGGTCAGACCGAGCTCGTCGCACTTCTTTTTGATAAGATCAAGGCAGTGCTCGAGGTATTTCCGGTCTTGGTGTATCAGATACCCGTCGTCCATATACCTGCCGTAGCCCTTGATCTTGAGTTCCTCCTTGATAAAGTGGTCGAGACTGTTGGCGCTTGCAAGTGCGAGCACCTGCGAGATCTGACTCCCCAGACCGAGACCGTATTCACCAAACGCTTCAACAAAGTGGTGAGTCAGGTCGCGGATCCTCGGATCCTTAATCTCTTTGTCGACTTTACCGTTGACAATATCGTGCGGCAGTGTGTCGAAGAATTTTGAAAAATCAAACAACAGCACGTAGCCGTCGGTGCCGTACTTCCTAAAGTGCCGCTGGACGTGACACCTCAGTCGGTTGATGGCGAAGTCGTAGCCCTTGCCCCGCATACAGGCACCGTTATCGTAGACAAAGGTGCGCGTCATGAGTGGCACAAGTGAATTATCACAGAGGCAGCGCTGCACGACTCTCTCGTCTATGATAACGCTGCGAATGTGGCGAGCTTTTCCACGCTCATAAATATCAAACTCACAGAAGCCGGGGCTTCTATATACGCTGTTGTGTAGCGTGTCGTATAGTCTGAAAACGTTGAGCGCAGCGTTCGCCGTGAATTTTTGAGTGCTCGCTTTCCAGTTGACGCCTCTCTTGCTCTTTTTGTAGGCGTCGAACAGGTTGGCATAGGTGAATACCTTGTCGAAGTCGTCGCAATCTCCGTACCGTTCGCGCTTTTTTGCTTCGCGCTGAGCTCTGCGTCTTTGGTAGCGAGCCTCGTGTCTTTCTTTGCTTGTCATAATCGTGGTACCTCGTACAGTGTGAATTTGGTGCTCAGCTGACTGCTGGCAACGACGGCCATGAAACAGGGACAGCACCGGGACCCTGCCATGCAAGAAGCGTCCGGCCGGTTGCATCGAGGTATATATTTACCCGTGAGGGAAGGTTTCGTTCTCCTTCTGCACGACACTGATTTCGCCCGCTTCGGGTTACTTTGTCTGATCTTGTGCAGGATCCGAAGGCCACGCCATTCGCGTTCGATGCGTTGTTGTTGTTGCTGTTGCCGTTGTTGTTCACATTACCGAAGTTCGTCGAGCTCGTCGCAACGGGAGACCGGAGCCACCAGTTCGACGCGGTCAAATAGCCGTTTAATAGATCGAAACCTGTGCTTGCACCTGATTAGTCCGGGAGGTTCTTGTACCTCTGCTTGTCGGCTTTTATTAAAGCCTTGAGAAGTTTGAGCTCCTCGTTGATCAGGCGCATCCACTCGACGATTGCGTTCTCCGGGATCGGGAACATGTCGTACGCAGTGGATATAAGAGAAACGAGAGCTTGCAGCTCCGCGTACGCTTGCAGGAAGCAGTCACGACGAAGCTGCGCCTCGTGTTTGTTGGCAGGGAATATGCTGTTCCCTTTCTTCACCTGTGTGCAGGCGTTTGTTGCCGTCGTGGTGAGGTTCTGGGTGAATAAGAACGTGTACCGCTTCGGGAACTTTACGCACTGCCGTAGGGTGTATTGTTGTATTTGCAGCGCAGTCTCGAGAAATTGAGCGCTCGATTGGTTGCGCTTGCTTTTGATTACTGACACTGAGTGTCTCCTTTCTCTCGCCAGACAAGCCGGCGAGATTGTTGTCAGATTTACTGATTAAATGCAGAAGCCGAAGGCCACGCCATACGCGACCGATGCGCCGTTGTTGCCGCTGCCGCCGCTGGTGATCACAATACCGAAGCTCGTCGAGCTCGCCGCAACGGGAGACCGGAGCCACCAGTTCGACGCGGAGCCTTCTCCGTTGAACGTTTTCTTGATCCTGCTGGCATTGTCCGTGAAGATCGCGAACGTTTTGCGCTCAGCTCCCGCGTCGATTTCGTCTCTATACGGCACAGCATTGGTGTCCCATCCGAGCTCTGACCACGAGAACAGGAACAACTTGTCGATGGACGTCAAGATGTTCGCGCTCTGTTTGCCGGCAGACGAGAGAACCTGCACCGACTTGATCACGTTGCGCCAGACTGTCGGCAAATTGTAAAGCATCGTGCCGTTGAGCCATGTGCGCATCTCAGAGTCTCTCCAGCCGCCCTCGTTGGTGTTTGTCGGGTTCATCCTTCTCTGACTTATAAGGACACCTTTCATGCCGAACACTGCGTTCGCGAAGGCGCTGCCGTCCTCGAGTTTAAAGTGGTTGAAGCCGTAAAGCTGGAACAGGATGTAGTCGTCGTTTACTGTCTTACCTTCTGTGAGCGTGATCTTGAGCTTGTCTCCGACACTCATGTACGTACTGGCAAGACCGGCCGCGCAGATCGCGTAGAGTTCGCCGATCGTATAGGCCGACGAGTCGTTCGGATTGTCGCTGTATAAGTAGTCGTACTGTGTCATGTCTGCAACAGCTTGAGGAAGTGCAGGAGCTTCAAAAACAGCATTGACATCCATGTCTGCGATAACGTCTTTCGTTACGGCATCCCATCCAGTCCAGAGGTACCCGTTCTTGACGAGATCCGGGCCTGTGTAGTCGCAGCCAGAGTGAACGTCAACGACAGACGTCTGCACGACGCTGAGGCCGTTGAGGAAGCGCACGGTGTACTGTCTTGTCGTTTCTGTATAAACAGCTGACACGACCGTGTCTTGCAGAATATTGTTGAACGCTCCAGACCAGCCGGCGAAGGTGAGAACCTTTTCTGCGGTCAGCTGTGTCGGTGGGTTCGTTGACGGAGTTCTCGCTCTGCCTCCGTGTTCGACCGTCTGAACGTCCCACACTGTGTTCTCGTCTGCCATGAAGGTCACGGTGTGCTCTGGGAGCAGGTCGCCGTACACAATAGTCAGTCCCGGGAACGTTGTCGCGAGTTCGTTGAGTCTGCCTGCTGATATACTGTCTACATAAGCCGTACCGGTCAGCACTGCCTTGCCGGTGTTGTAGCCGTCGTCGTCTACACCGCCGAGGTCGGCGATGTCAACGAGTGGCTCGGAGTTCACCATCGTCCAGTCAACCTCAAGCAAGCGCACGTAGGCGATGTTCGGCGCCGCCTGAATTATGAGCAGGCTGTTGATCGCCGGGCTTTCCTCGACGATAAGCGTGCGCAGGTTGTTGTACTCCTCGAAGCTCAAGTTTGTGAGATAGTAGAGGCTTTTCGCTGTCAAGCTGACGATGTCGTTCAAATATGCGGTCTGAACTCTTGCGCCAGCTGCGAAGGTCACGCCTGTGACGCCGGATCCTCTCGTGTATAGCTGCTTCAGCATGATGTTGTTGGATAAGCTGAGGGCCTGCTTCAGTTCCGGACAGTTTTCGACGTTCAGGTACTCGAGTGCCTCGCAGTTTGTAACCGATACTTCTGTGAGGTTTGTGTTGGTGTAGCCTTCGACGCTGCTTCCTATGCATGCACGCTTCAGGCGCGTGAACGGAGCGAGGTCACAATAGCCGGGATATAAGCACGCAAGCTCGCCGATGTCCTGAATAAACTGTGCATTGTATGGATAGATCTCCGTGTCGTTCATAGACGGGACGCTGAGGTTCAGCTCAACGGGTTGTCCTGCGTATGCTCTTTGCTGCGTTGTGATGCTTCCGGCTTTGACTGTGACGAACATGTCGCAGTACGGCGTGATCGTCATTTTGCTCTCTGGCCTTACTCCTTCCCATGTGGTCGGTGTGTAACCTCTGATTGTTCCGGTATTGCTTGTGCAGTAGTTACTGATGAAGAACGAGCTCATGAACTGCCTTTGGAACTTTAAGAACTGAGCGCGCTGGAGTCGCTTCTTTCCGTTCAGCATCGGCAAGTAGGCCGTGCTGCCGTTGTTTACGAATGGATCAATGTACTTTTTCTTTGAGTCCTCGGCCCAGAGTGCCGGGCAGATCTTTCTCTGCTCTGCGTCGCATATAGCGGCAATTTCGTCGAAGTTCCAGCAGCCTGCGTTTTCGAGTTCGATGAACATGTCGCGCAGCTCTGTGCTGAAGGCTTCACGGATAAGCGCCCAGAGAGCGCTGTCGGCAGCGTTGAACACTGCCTTTGTTCCGATCACATCAGTGTCAAGGTAGCCATACCTGAGCGTTAGGCCGCCTTCGTTGTCGTTACCCATGCCGGTGTCGTGGTCGTAGCTAAAAACGAGGTGCCACTTGCGCAGCTGCTTCGACCATCCCCAGAAGGTGTTCTTTGCTCTGTTGTCAGGAAGGCAGAGCACGAGCGTGAACAAGTAGTGGTAGTCAAGAGAGTCAAGGACGAAGTAGTTCCCGGCCTCTGCTTTGAATTTTGCGAGCCTGTACGCTCTTGTGTCGAGGTTGTAGGTCTCGTCTCCATACGTCGCCGGCTCTGAGAGCGCTCTGTTCGTTGCCTGCTCTGGATCACAAGATACGACAAAAGAGAGGGCCTGCTGCCAGAGTGCAGCGGCTTCGGCTTTCGTCATTGTTTCAGACAGGTATCTGAACTCATAGTTGCCGTTTTTGTCCCATGTCTCTCCTGTGAGGTCGTCACTCTTAAATCTCGCCTGATCGCTTGTGTTGTTCAGTGTTTCGATAACGATCATGTCGTCGTCCCACTCGTCCGTCTGTCCAAACACTTCGAGGTTTTTCTTTGAATTGTTGAGCGTTCCGATGCCGTAGAGGATCGTCTCGTTCGGCTGAACTATTGTGGCACCAGCCTGTACCGGAGCCGATCCGGTGTTGTGATAAAACAGGAGCGCCATGTGGCCCTCGATACAGTCGCGGATCCTCGGATCTGCGAGCCTTGCCGGTCTCTTGTATTTCTGGAACCTGTTGTACCACTCACTCAGCACGATGTTGTTGACGTTTTCCGAGCTCGCGACGTTCAGCTTGAAGTTGAAATAGTTGACCGGGATCGAGTTTGGTGTCATGGCATATTTGTCGATCACCGTCTCGTCCTCGAGCGTGATGCCGCTTACGATCTCGAAGTCGTGGTTCAGACCTGCAAGAACGTAGGCCGCGGAGCTTGTGCCCTGAACCTTGTCGTTCACTTCTGACGCTGTCCACGTATGTTCAGGACCTCCTGAGACGAATTTGTGCGTCAGGTAGCCTCTGACCTTGTTTTCTTTTGAAGTCGATATACTGGGCGCGTGGAACGTCATGACGTGAGCGTCCGGGCATATCTCTGCGCAACGTTCCGGATCTATGTTGCCGTTGCTGTCGTAGATCTGGGCGT
>JAFUXZ010000006.1 GCA_017470795.1 Paludibacteraceae bacterium | reverse complement strand
GGCCTGCTGCCCCCTCTGCTTCCGGCTCCGGCCGCGCCGCCCCGCCTGCCCGCCTGCTGCCGTCCGCACCCCGCCGTCCGCGCCTGCGGCCCGCACCGGCGCAAAAAAAAGAAGACGAGGCCACGTGTGTGGCCCCGCCTCGAATGTTTTCACAACGGAATAATCCTTATTGTGAATTGCTCCAATCTTGTGCGGCAAAGATAGGGACAAAAGAGGAACATTTGCAAGATGTAACCGTGGAAAATGCTATTTTTGTCCTGTTAACGCATCATAAACATGAAAAAGGTTTTAGGTCTTGACCTCGGAGTGGGGTCTGTCGGCTGGTCGTTGATCGAGACTACCGACGAGGGCGTTCCCGTCAGCATCTTGGGCATGGGCAGCCGGATTGTTCCGCTGACGCAGGACGACAGCGATGAGTTTTCGGCGGGGCAGGCGATTTCGAAGAATGCCAAGCGCACCACCAAGCGCACCGCCCGCAAGGGCTACGACCGCTATCAGCAGCGGCGCTACTCGCTGACGCAGGCGCTGCGTGAGAAGGGGATGCTGCCCGAGGCGATGAACCAGAACGTGTTCGAGCTGTGGAAGCTGCGGGCCGATGCCGCCACGGAGGGCGTCCGGCTCACGCCGCAGCAGATAGGGCGGGTGCTCTGCCACATCAATCAGAAGCGCGGCTACAGACACTCCAGGCAGGACGTGTCGGACGACACCAAGCAGACGCAGTATGTGAAAGAAGTGAACAGCCGCTACGACGAGCTGCGGGCCACGGGGCTGACAATCGGGCAGTTCTTCTACGCCGGGCTGCAGCGCGGCCGGGTGGATTCGGAGCACGGCAGCTACAGCACATTCCGCATCAAGGACCGGGTGTATCCGCGTCAGGCCCATGAGGAAGAGTTCGACCACATCATGCAGGTGCAGCGCCGCTTCTGGCCGGAGCTGCTGACCGACGAGTTCGTCAGCCGGCTGCGCGACAGGATAATCTTCTACCAGCGTCCGCTCCGTTCGTGCAAGCACCTGGTGTCGATGTGCGAATTTGAGATGAAGGAGTACACCCTCTCCGATGGCCGCACCGTCGAGAGCGGACCGAAGGTGGCTCCGCGGACCTCGCCGCTGGCCCAGATCTGCAAGATTTGGGAGAGCGTGAATAACCTGACGATCACCAACCGGCACAACGAGGAGTACGAACTGACCCTCAAGGAGCGGCAGAAGCTGGTCGATTTTCTGGACAACAACGAGACGCTCACGACGAAGGACCTCTACGACCTGCTGAACCTGTCGAAAGCCGACGGCTGGTATGCCGGCAAGGCGATAGGCCGCGGCCTGCAGGGCAACACCACGAAGACCGCCCTGCGCAAGGCCCTGGACGGCATGCCCGATGCCGACCGCCTGCTGCAATTCGACCTGCACACCGAGCACTCGAACCTCGTTGACGAACTGACCGGCGAGAACCTGCTCGTCATCTCGTCCGACATGGAGCATGAACCGCTTTACCGCCTGTGGCATGCCGTCTACTCCCTGTCCGACCGCAGGGAATTTGAAGCCGCGCTGAAGAAGCAGTTCGGCATCGACGACACAGAAGTGATTGACCGCCTGTGGCAGCTCGACTTCGTGAAGCCCGGATATGCCAACAAGTCGGCCCGCTTCATGCGCCGCCTGCTCCCCTACCTGCAGGAAGGGATGATGTACAGCGAGGCATGCGAGTATGTGGGCAAGAACCACTCGGACAGCATGACCCGCGACGAAAACCTGACGCGGACGCTGGACAGCCGGCTCGAACACCTCCAGAAGAACGAACTGCACCAGCCCGTCGTGGAGAAGATACTCAACCAGATGATCAACGTGGTCAACGCCCTGATGGAACGCCATGGCCAGATTGACGAAATCTGCGTGGAGCTGGCGCGCGAACTCAAGCAGAGCCGCAGCGAACGCAAGAAGACCGATGAAGACATGCGCAAAAATGAGAAAGAGAACAAACAGATCTCGGGACGCATACGGGAACTTGGCATACAGCCCACCCGGCGCCGCATCCAGAAATACCGCATGTGGGAAGAAAGCAACCATAAGTGCATCTATTGCGACAAAATTGTGGACCTGACCGACTTCCTGAAAGCCGTTGATGCCGAAAGAGAACACATCATTCCGCGCTCCGTCCTGTTTGATAACAGCTTCTCCAACATGGCGTGTGCCTGCCGCAAATGCAATCAGGAAAAAGCCGACCTGACAGGATACGACTACATGCAGACGCGTGAAAAGCAAGAACTGGAGGCCTACGTGGAGCGCGTTCATGACCTGTTTAAGAAAAAGGCTATCAGCAGTACCAAGCACAACCACCTGTTGTGGAAGAAAACCGACATTCCGGACGACTTCATTGCCCGTCAGCTCCGCCAGACGCAATACATCTCCCGCAAGGCGCTGGAGATTCTCAAAAGAGTCTGCCGCGAGGTGTATGCCACGTCGGGAAGCGTAACTGACTTCTTGCGGCACGAATGGGGATATGACGATGTGCTGCACCAGCTCAACCTGCCGCGATACAAAGATGCAGGATTGACCGAGATGGTTACTTACGAGAGCAATGGCGTGTCGCAGCAGAAGGAGCGCATACACGACTGGAGCAAGCGCCTCGACCACCGCCATCATGCAGTGGACGCATTGACCATCGCCCTGACCCGGCGCAGCTACATTCAGCGGCTCAACACGCTCAGTGCATCTCGCGACGAGATGAAAGACGAGCTCAAGCCCGGTGCAGAGTATAAAGTCAAGAAGTCGCTCCTGCAGAAGTGGATAGACGCGCAGCCTCACTTCCCCGTGTCGGAAGTGAAGCAGAAAGTGGATGGCATCCTGGTCAGCTTCCGCGCCGGCAAGCGTGTGACCACGCCCGGCAAGCGCGCCGTGTACGGTCGGGGCAAGCGCGATACCGTGCAAACTGGCATCCTTGTTCCGCGCGGCGCATTGAGCGAGGATCATATTTATGGGAAGCGTGGAGACGATTATGTCATCAAGTATCCCCTGAATAAGATTAAAGCGAAGAATGTCGAGAAGATTATCGACGGCCGCATCAGGCGATTGGTGAAGGAACGTCTGGAGCAATATAACAACAATAAAAAAGAAGCATTTGCCCAGCCGCTCTATTCAGATGAGGCACAGACCATGCAGATTCGCACCGTTCGCTGCAAGGCGAGAGTCAAGAGTGCTGTCCCGGTGCGCCGTGATGCCGATGGAAATCCTGTTGGCTTCGTCAACCCGGGCAACAATCACCATGTTGCTCTGTATCGTGACAGCCGGGGGAAATACCATGAAATGGTCGTCACGTTCTGGAATGCGGTTGACCGCAAGCGTTTCGGACTTCCGGCCGTAATCACCGATCCGTCGGAGGCTTGGACCATGGCTATCAATCACGACTTGCCTCAGTCGATACTCGATTCACTCCCTGGCGATGACTGGACTTATGTCCTCTCCATGCAGCAGGATGAGATGTTCATTCTCGGCATGTCGGAAGAAGCCTATCAGGATGCTATGAGCAGCCACGATTACAGCACACTCAACAAGCATTTGTATCGGGTGCAGAAGATTTCGTCCAATTTCTATGTTTTCCGTCATCACATAGAGACCAGTGTGGATGACAAATATGATGGCAAGAAGGATGAAAAACTGTCCATGCAGATGAAAAAGTTTATCCGAGCTGCAAGCATCGATGCTTTGCTCAGGCAGAATCCGCACAAAGTGAGCATTAACGTTCTTGGGGAAATCACGGAACTATGATTAAGCGTACTTTATCGTTCAACAATCCGGCCTATCTGTCGCTTCGCAACGGGCAGCTGATAGTCCGGCTCCATAAGGGTGAGCAGGAAGAAACGGCGGCCACCGTTCCGATTGAAGATATTGGCGTGCTTGTCATCGACCATCAGCAAATCACCCTTACGCATGGACTCATCTCTGCACTGCTTGACAACAACTGCGCCATTGTTACGAGCGACAGTCGGCACATGCCGTCCGGGCTGCTCCTGCCGTTGAGCGGCAACACATTGCAGAGTGAGCGCTTCCGCATGCAGATTGACGCATCACTGCCGCTGAAGAAACAGCTTTGGCAGCAGACCGTTCAGCAGAAGATACGCAATCAGGCGGCGGTGCTCCGGCAGGTGCGTGGCATGGAAGTGAAGAACATGCTTGTGTGGGCTGCCAGTGTGCGGAGTGGCGATGCTGATAATCTTGAAGGGCGTGCGGCCGCCTATTATTGGCGCAACATGTTTCCCGAGTTGGACGGATTCACGAGAGACAGGGAAGGCGATGCGCCCAATGCGCTGCTTAACTACGGCTATGCCATCCTGCGCGCAGTCGTTGCCCGGAGTCTTGTGGGCAGCGGCCTGCTGCCCACCTTGGGCATACATCATCACAACCGCTATAATGCTTACTGCCTTGCAGACGATATCATGGAACCCTATCGCCCGTATGTTGACGTGCTCGTGGCAGAAGTGCAGGAGCTCTTCTCTGACACGGAGACGATAACGACTGAATTGAAGAGACACATGCTCCAGATACCGGTTGTCGAAGTGACAATCAATGGTCAGCGAAGCCCGCTTATGGTTGCCGCAACCACGACGACAGCATCTTTGTGTCGCTGCTTCTCCGGAGAGCAACGGAAGATTTTATATCCCGAAATATAAGCAGACATTGGACTGCCCGACACTTCGTCTGTTGCCAAAGACTTGACTGATGGATCGCTTTAGTGAATATAGGATTATGTGGGTACTGGTTCTGTTTGACTTGCCGACGGAAACCAAACGCGAGCGCAAGGCGTATGCAGACTTTCGTAAGCGCCTGCTGGCTGACGGCTTTACCATGTTTCAGTTTAGTATATATCTGCGCCATTGTCCGAGTGCAGAGAATGCCGAGGTCCATATTCGCCGTGTCAAACAGAACCTCCCGGAATTTGGCCAAGTCGGCATCTTGTGTATCACCGACAAACAATTTGGCAAGATAGAGATCTTTTCGGCCAGAAAACAGTCATCTCCCAATCAGCCTCCACAGCAGCTGGAACTTTTTTAGCGGAACGGCGTAGCAGTCGCAGAATCAGAAAAGAGAGGAATCTATACTAAAAAAGGCCACGATTTCGTGGCCTTTTTTATTCCTTGAAACATGTCTTAACTATTTGTGAATTATTCTATTGATGACATCGTGGTGTTTCAAGTCATCAAAGATACAAGATTTGAAAGCAATTCACAACCCCTCTTTTAGTTTTGTATACTCTGCCATTGGTGTTTCAAGTCATCAAAGATACAAGATTTGAAAGCAATTCACAACAAAAAAACTTATGAACATTTTATAAACATAGGTGTTTCAAGTCATCAAAGATACAAGATTTGAAAGCAATTCACAACATCTTGGTAGGTGCCGCCTGCAACTTGGATGGTGTTTCAAGTCATCAAAGATACAAGATTTGAAAGCAATTCACAACT
>JAFUXZ010000096.1 GCA_017470795.1 Paludibacteraceae bacterium | reverse complement strand
CCGCGCATGGCTTCGGTGATGAGGAAGCTGGGACGGTCACCCGGGTTGTATAGTGCGGTAGGATGAAACTGGATGAACTCCATGTCTTTCACCCGGGCCTTGGCGCGATAGGCCATGGCGATGCCGTCGCCTGTGGCGACCAGCGGATTGGTGGTGTGGTTGTAGACAGCCTCGCACCCTCCTGTGGCCATCACGGTGAGCCTTGAGAGAAACGTGTCGACCTTGCCGGTCTGTTCGTCCAGTATGTAGGCTCCGTAACACTTGATGCCGGGCGTATAGCGCGTAACGATGATGCCCTGATGGTGTTGTGTGATAAGCTCAACGGCGTAGTGGTTCTTGTAGATGGTGATGTTCGGATGCTTGCGGACAGCCCTGATGAGGCTTGTCTGTATCTCGGCTCCGGTGTTGTCGGCATGATGCAGGATGCGGAACTCCGAGTGACCGCCTTCCTTGTGCAGGTCAAACTCACCGTTCTCCTTTTTGTCAAAGTCAACACCCCACTCAATGAGTGCCTTGATTTGTTCCGGTGCGCCCTTGACCACTTTCTCTACAGCCCTGGGGTCAGAGAGCCAGTCGCCGGCAATCATGGTGTCTTCGATATGCTTGTCAAAATTGTCCACCGTGAGGTCGGTCACCGATGCGATGCCACCTTGGGCATAATAGGTGTTAGCCTCTTCGAGTTCTGCCTTGCAGATGAGGGCCACCGTGCCGCGTTGGGCTGCCTTGAGCGCAAAACTCATGCCGGCAAGTCCGCTGCCGATGACCAGGAAATCATGTCTGTGAATCATGTTTGTCGATAGCTTATAAAAAATGTGCCCATGACGCGCTTTTCACGCGCGGCACAAAGATATGTATTTTTTTGACAAAGAGTACCTCCGGCTTTGTCACTGCGGGGCGTACACGCCGGTGGGCATGCTGCCGGCGGCGGTGAGACAATCTCTATAGCCGACAGGCATCAGGAGTGCGATTGCTTGTTTTTCTGCCGTGCTGTGTGCGTTGTCTCCCGGCAAGAATGCTGCCCCGACAAGTCTGACGGCTGTTGAAGCGGAGCAGCGTCATGCTTCTGTCAGGCTGACAGATAATGTCAGAAGTAACCTTTCTGCCGATGTGGAGACTCATGGATTCAGTCGCGGCAGGTTCTTACCGCTGGTCAGAGACCTGCGTGTTAAGTGGCAGGTATAACTGTTGCCGCTCACAGCCGTCGGATCTGACGGAAGCGGATCGTCTGGCATGCCGTCAGCCGGCGGATGTTTGCTGACGGATTTGTTTGTGTCTGTTGTCTGTGACGTAAATTTCTGATAAACAGTATGTTTGAGAACAAAAACCGTTCCGGGTTTCCTGCTGTATGAGGAAACTCGGAACGTTGATATTGTCTTTGCCGGCAGCGGTTTTCCAACTCCGGCAGCGGACGTGCGGTTACTCAATGCCGAGCAACTCGACGTCGAAGATGAGTGTGGCGTGTGGCTCGATGTCGCGGCCGGCTCCATGTTCGCCATAGGCCAACTCGCTCGGGATGTAAAGCTTCCACTTGCTGCCGACATTCATCAGCTGAAGTGCTTCAACCCAGCCCTTGATGACCTGCGTAACGCCAAACACTGCCGGCTCACCGCGCCGATAGCTGCTGTCAAACACTTTGCCGTTGAGCAGGCGGCCCTCATAATGCACTTTGACACGGTCAGTCGATTTTGGCTTCTGTCCTAAGCCCTGGTTGATGACCTCATATTGCAGTCCACTCGGCAGGGTGTGCACCTCTGCGCGTTTCTTGTTCTGTTCGAGGAAGTTCTGACCCTCTTCGATGTTCTTCTTGAACTTGGTCTGCTGTATCTTCGTGAAGTACTCTTCAATCGTCTGCTGTGCCTGTTGTGGTGTCAGGCGGGTCTCACGGTTTTCCATTGTGTCACGGATGCCGCTGATGAGTTCTTCATAGTCCAGTCCGTCTACGTTGCTGTTTTGGAGGCTGTTGCCAAGGCTCATGCCAAGAGCATAACTTACGTTCTTCATATTATTATAATGTATTGATGATTATTCAACTCTTGATGCTGATGCTGATAGCACCATCAAGCAAGTCAATGTGGAAATGACTGTCGGGAGCGGGCCTTTCAGACTCAAGCAGAAGGTCGGATATCTTGTCCTCAACATGATGTTGGATTGCCCGTCGGAGTGGGCGCGCTCCATATTGCGGATCATACCCTTGGTCGGCAATGTAGTCCTTGGCTTCCTGCGAGATCTGTATTTCATAGCCCATCTGGCGGATGCGTTCAAACAGCCCCTTCAGTTCGATGTCAATGATGCGGTGTATGCTCTCCCTGCTCAAACTTTCAAAAGTGATGATCTCGTCGACTCTGTTGAGGAATTCGGGTGAGAAAGTCTTGTTCAGTGCCTTGCGAATGACAGCATCCTGATGGGCAGAGTTTCCGCCGTCAGACTCGTCGTAAAAGCCTATGCCGCGTCCGAAGTCCTTTAGTTGGCGGCTCCCGACATTGCTTGTCATAATGATTATCGCATTTTTGAAGTCGATG
>JAFUXZ010000095.1 GCA_017470795.1 Paludibacteraceae bacterium | reverse complement strand
TGTTCATAATCTCATAGAAGCCCTGTGCACTCAACATATCGCTGATCCGATTCTGCAGCTGATTGCTGTCCGGCTTGCGGCTGTAGCTCAGACTCGAATTGAGTTTCTGACTATATTCTACATTGTTGTAGCCATAAATGCGCAGGAGGTCTTCTATCACGTCAACGTCACGCCGTACGTCAACGCGATACTGCGGCACGAGCAGTTCGTACACGTCACCGTCAAACGACTTGACGCCGATTTCCAGAGCAGCCAATATGCGTTCAACAGTTGCCTGTCCGATTTGCTTGCCTATCAGGCTGTCTGCCTTCTTGAGCGACATGCTGACCTCAAAGGGCGGGAAGTCCTGCGAACGCACTTCCACAATGTCGCCTGATATGCGGCCACCGGCCACCTGCCTGATCAGGTTGGCGCAGCGTGTCAGCACGAAGCGTGTATTGTTAGGGTCGCATCCGCGCTCATAACGGAAACTTGCATCTGTCGACAAGCCATGCCGACGGGCGGTCTTCCTGATTGTGACCGGATTGAAGTAGGCGCTCTCAAGGAACACGTTGACAGTCTGATCGGTGATGCCCGAGTCCAGACCTCCGAAGACGCCTGCAAGACACATTGGTTCTTCCGCGTTGCAGATGAGCAGGTCCTGCGCGTCCAGTTTGCGCTCCACACCGTCAAGGGTGGTAAATGGGGTGTCCTGTGCGACGTTGCGCACCACGATGTGCCGGCCTTTGATCTTGTCGGCATCAAACGAGTGGAGCGACTGTCCGAGTTCCATCATCACGTAGTTGGTAGCATCAACCACATTGTTAATCGGCTTGAGACCGACAGCACGCAGTGCTTTCTGCATCCATTCAGGCGACGGAGCAATCTGCACGCCGACAATGGACACGCCCGAATAGATCGGACATGCCTCCGTGTTCTCTACCGTGACTTTGATGTTCAAATCGTCACACTCTGCCTGCAACGGCTCAACTTGCGGACGACGCAGATGCCGTTCTTCGCCCCGAGCGGCAAAGTAGGCATTCAGGTCGCGTGCAACACCGTAGTGCGATATTGCATCCGCACGGTTGGGCGTGATATCCACCTCAATCATTGCGTCGTCTTCAAGACGGAAGTACTGGCTTGCCGGCGTTCCCGGCGCTACCGGTTCTGCCAGCACGATGATGCCGTCATGACCTGTACCGAGACCTATCTCATCTTCGGCGCATATCATCCCGTTGCTTTCCACACCGCGCATCTTGGCACGCTTGATGGTAAACGATTCGTCGCCCTGATACAGCACGGCTCCTATCGTGGCTACCACTACAGTCTGACCTGCCGCCACATTGCGCGCTCCGCACACAATCTGCTGTACGCCCAGTTCGGGGCCGAGATCTACCGTCGTGACGTGCAGATGATCGGAGTTCTCGTGTGCTACGCAAGTCAGCACACGACCGATCACGATGCCGCGCAGACCGCCCTTGACCTGTTCGACCGGTTCAACGCCGTCAACTTCCAATCCGATGGACGTCAGGATGTCGGCTACTTGTTGGGGAGTTTCCGTGAGGTCGATGTACTGCTTCAGCCAGTTGTAAGAGATATTCATACTGTATTGTTATTGATTCAAAAGTTGATTGACCTGTTGTCCGACGTAGCCCGAATGCCCCACCCTGCCTGCTCTTTCCGCGCTGTCAGGAGTACAGGGCGCACCGTGCTTGCCGGACGCATACCAAGGTGCAAAAATAATGCTTTTTTTGCGATTCCTGCTGTTTCAGACGGCCTACATCTCAGCTTCTTCATTTTTATCGCCACGCCGGTTCATGTGACGCAGGAAGTAGTTGAACCCCTCCAGACAGAGCAGCACCAGCAGCGTTGCCACACCGGCAATCCAATACAAGCCGGCTCCGCAGGCCAGACCGATGGCTGCCGTAACCCAGAGTCCGGCAGCAGTAGTCAGCCCACGCACGCTGTTCTTCTGAAACAAGATGGTGCCTGCCCCTATGAAACCGATGCCGGTCACAACCTGCGAGGCTATACGCGACGGGTCAAAAGACGCCCCGGAAAGCCTACGCACTTCTTCAAAGCCGTACATCGACACGACCATAAACAATGCCGAGCCCAAAGCCACAAGCACGTGCGTGCGAAAGCCCGCTGCCTTCGTTCGGTATTCGCGGTCAATGCCAATCAGCGCGCCGCAGCCCGTTGCCAGAACGATACGTAAGATCAAGTTTAGCGTATTCATCGTTTGCCTCCCTGTTTGTTTTATCAGATATGCAAAGTTACGCTTTTAACGCGTGAGCAGCAACAGACAGGGCGGCTTTTTATCGTCCCGCACATACAGAACGGATACGCCCGGCCGCAGCCGGCGGAAAAGCAGGCACCGCAGGCATGAATGACGTCATGACCCGGTG
The DNA here is from genome assembly GCA_017470795.1 of Paludibacteraceae bacterium. Taxonomy (GTDB): domain Bacteria; phylum Bacteroidota; class Bacteroidia; order Bacteroidales; family Paludibacteraceae; genus RGIG4928. Next base: position 346 of record JAFUXZ010000095.1, on the reverse strand, counting down.
GCTGCGATGACCCGGAAGCCGTCACCCCATGCTGCACCGGCAGACACAGACGGCATAACGCATTCCGCACGCACCACATCCGGCAGCTGACGGGCACGGGATGCATGATGCCCCTTGCAGCCGGTGGCAACACCGCCACGGAAGCATCCGCCGCACACTGGTCTGACAGCGACAGACGGCCGTAGCAGTTCACCCTCCAGAAACCCGTCGGGAAGCACTGTCCGCACCACGCGCCACACCCGGCAGACAGCCGCACAGAGGACGCACAGGCAACCGCAGCAACAAAGCCGTTCAGAGCGGCCGGACAGACTCGCTGACCGGTCTTTCAAGATTTCGGCACCCATAC
>JAFUXZ010000094.1 GCA_017470795.1 Paludibacteraceae bacterium | reverse complement strand
CGTTTTATGCTGAAGGTTGTGATTAACTATCCGAGCAAGGACGAAGAGAAGCAGATTATTCGTCAGAACATCAGCCCTGTACGTACGGAGCTGAGGCCCGTGCTCTCAACGGCAGACATCATAAATGCCCGTGAGGTGGTCAAGCAGGTCTATATCGACGAGAAGATTGAAAAATATATCGTTGACATCGTGTTTGCAACCCGCAATCCTGAACAGTATGACCTTCAGAAACTTTCAGGGATGATTTCGTTCGGTGCATCTCCGCGTGCATCCATCAATCTGGCACTGGCCGCGCGTGCATACGCGTTCATCAAGCGTCGTGGCTACGTGATTCCGGAAGACATTCGCGCGGTATGCTACGATGTGCTGCGTCATCGCATTGGGCTGAGCTATGAAGCAGAAGCCAACAACGTGACATCTGAAGACATCGTAACCGAGATTCTGAACAGCGTTGAAGTCCCCTGATTTTATCAGACCTTTCAGGGCGTCTTCAAATCAGACCAAGAACGCCTGTGGTGCATGTCGGCAAGAGCGTGCGTCGCAGCATAAGTGTATCAGTAATGGAAACTTCTGAACTGCTCAAACGGGTAAGGCAAATCGAGATCAAGACGCGCGGGTTGTCGCAGAACATCTTCGCCGGTGAGTATCATACGGCCTTCAAAGGGCGTGGAATGACCTTTGCGGAGGTGCGTGAATATCAGTATGGCGACGACGTGCGCAGTATCGACTGGAATGTCACGGCGCGCATGAACCGGCCATACGTCAAGGTCTTTGAAGAAGAACGCGAACTGACCGTGATGCTGCTTATAGACGTCTCGGCCAGCCGTAATTTCGGAACTGTCACGACCACCAAACGGCAGGTTCTGACGGAAGTGGCTGCCACGTTGGCCTTCTCCGGAATACAGAATAACGACAAGGTCGGCGTAATCTTTTTCAGCGACAGAGTAGAAAAGTTTATCCCGCCCCAAAAGGGTCGCAAGCACGTGCTGCACATTATCCGCGAACTGCTCAACTTTGAGCCTGAAAGCCGACAGACGGACATCGCGTGTGCATTGCGCTATCTGACCAACGCCATCAAACGACGGTCTACGGCATTTGTTATCTCAGACTTTATTGACGGTGAACTGGAGCGCGAACTGACCATAGCGGCTCGGAAGCACGACCTGTCGGCCATTCAAATCTATGACCCGCACGACGCTGACCTGCCCAATGTCGGACTGCTCAAGGTCAAAGATGCCGAGACGGGCGAGCGTATATGGATAGACACTTCCGACCGCAAACTCCGGCAGGCGTATGCCAATGCATGGCAGGGACAGCAATATCGGCTGACGCAGGAGTTTGCCAAAGCCGGTGTTGATCATGTGGAAATTAGTACGCAGGATGACTATGTCAGAGCGTTGATGAAACTATTCAATAGGAGGGCGTAGTGATGACAAGACATACATTATATATCAGATCTCTTATCGTCAGCATCGTGCTGCTTGCAGCCTCGACCCTCCGCGCACAGGGGCATGCAGAGGCCCTTCTGTCCGAATCGTCTATCAGCATCGGTGGTCAGACAACATTTGAACTTCGGCTTACCCAGCCTGCAGGACAGTTGGCTTTCTTTCCTTATTTTTCCGGTACGATTGTGCAGGGAGTGGAAGTGGTTGGAGGAATGGAGGTTGATACGGTCAAGGCGGATGACGGAAATATCGTCGTTGCCCAGCGCTATGTTATCACCTCATTCGATGACTCGCTTTACACACTGCCGCCGTTCCCGATAGCAATCAGTCAGGATACCCTGTGGACCCAGTCCCTGGCCCTGAACGTCATTCAGCCTTTTGACCTGGACTCTGCCGATGAGTCCATATTTGATATCAAGCCGATTCTCACACCTCCCAATCCATGGGATTTGGTGGGGTCTCTGCTGCTGCATCGTCCGCTTGTCCTGTTGAACATTGTCCTGACGGCAGCCCGTGTGCACTACTGGTGGACCTGCATTATCCTGCTGTCTTTCCTGCTTCTTGTCGGAGGAACCTTATGGTGGGTTTATTATGGCAGAAATCTCAAGAAAAAACCGAAAGACAAAGAGCTGCAACAGGAAGAGCTGCCACAAATACCGGCACATCTGTGGGCCCTTGAACAATTGGATATCATCAAGGCTGAACGGCGATGGAACGTTCTGGAAGAACAGAAGCAATACTATAGTGAACTTACTGAAGTGTTGCGTAGTTATATAGAACGCGCCTATGGTATCAGCTGTCTTGAGATGCCGACTTCAGACATCATCTACACGCTGCACTCCGTACTGCTGGACAAGCCGGAGGCATATCAGACTCTCAGGCATATCCTGCAAGAGGCAGACCTGATAAAGTTTGCCAAGTGGAAAGCCACCACAGAAGACAGCGAGCAGGCACTGCGTGAGGCTTACTCTTTCGTGCGTCAAACAGCCCCGACTACTGAACAAACACCACAATCATGACCTTCTTACATCCTCAATATCTCTTGCTCGGACTGCTCCTCATACCGATGGTCGTCTGGTATGTGTGGAAGCTGCGGCGGTCAGACGCGAGCATAATGCTCTCATCTGATGCAATGCTGAAGCACTTGCCGCAGAGTAAGCGCCTGTGGTTAAGACATGTCCCATTTGTATTGCGAATGCTCACAATAGCCTTGCTGATTGTAGTGTTCGCGCGCCCGCAGCAGACAGACAGCTGGAGCCAGACGAATACAGAGGGCATTGACATCATGATTGCCATGGATGTTTCAGGCTCCATGCTGGCACAAGACTTTACGCCCAACCGTATTGATGCCGTCAAGGACATAGCTTCCGAATTTATACTGGCTCGTCCAAACGACAGGATAGGGATGGTCTTGTTTGCAGGGAAGAGTTTTACCCTCTGTCCGTTGACCACCGATCACACCTCTTTGGTCAACATGATGGGAGACATCAAGTTCGGCATGATTGAAGACGGCACAGCCATCGGACTTGGTATTGCAAGTTCGGTGAACCGTCTGCGCAACGATAGTACCACAAAATCGAAAGTCATCATCCTGCTGACTGACGGAAGCAACAATCGAGGGTCTATATCACCACGTGATGCGGCCGAATTAGCCCGTCTGTATGATATTAGAGTTTACACAATCGGTGTCGGGCGACACGGCATGGTCAGGATGCCTGTACAGACACCGTTTGGCATTCAGTACGCAATGGCAGAATCTGATTTTGATGAAGAACCGCTCAAAGCAGTGGCAGCATCGACCGGGGGCGCATACTTCCATGCGCAGAACAATCAGGCCTTGCGCCAGATATACGAGCAGATTGATCAGATGGAGAAAAGTAAAATCAGTACGCGCGAGTATAGCAAACGGGAAGAGCTATATGAACCCTTCGCACTCTTGGCAGCTCTGTGTCTGATATTGGAAATACTGATTCGTCACATCGTGCTCAAAAGCGTTAACAACTAAAAAAACAAATCAGACGTGATTATATTTCAACATCCCGAATATCTGATGGTTGGCATGGCGGTGATTCTGTTGCTGACAATAGGATTCGTTATGCGTGTGATGCAGAAACGCAGGCAACTGCGCAAGTTGGGGGACATCGCGTTAGTTCAGCAATTGATGCCGAACGTATCAACTGTCCGGCCGATATTGAAATTTGCGTTACTTATCCTTGCCTTGGCATGCATCACCATCGTCTGTGCACGTCCTCAATTTGGAAGTAGAGAAACGACTGTCAAGCGCAGCGGTATTGAGGTTATGATAGCCGTCGATGTGAGCAACTCCATGGATGCGGCAGATGTGGTTCCGAATCGTTTGACATGCGCCAAGCGGATTCTGGACCGCATGATTGATAAGCTTGCAGATGACAAGGTTGGTATTGTCGTGTTTGCAGGTGATGCCTTCCTGCAAATGCCGATGACAAATGACCGTGTGTCTGCGAAGACCTTCCTGTCGAACATATCAACAGACATGATTTCACACCAAGGGACGGCGATTGGGTCGGCTGTCAACCTATGCAATAAAGCATTTGGAGATATGGAGAGCACCGCTTCCAGAACAATCGTCCTGATAACAGATGGTGAAGACCACAAGGAAGATGCTGTTGAGGCTGTCCAGACGGCCGTAGGCCGTGGCATAACACTGAATGTCATCGGCATAGGATCGCCCGATGGAGCTCCCATACCTGAACGCGGCAGAGCCAATCAGTACCACAAGGATAGAGAAGGCAAAGTCGTTATATCAAAACTCAACGAGCAAATGTGTATGCAACTTGCACAGGCAGGCAACGGAGTGTATCTACATGCTGAAGAGGCATCGAATGCCGCGCGTCAGATAACGGCTGAACTCGACAAACTTGCGAAGTCGGATATAGAGCAGACTGTCTACAGCGAATATGAAGAGAAATTTGCAACGTTCGCGGCTATCGCACTCCTGATATTGATCATAGAGTTCTTTATATTCGGACGGAAGAACAAGATACTGACCCGTTTGCAAATCTTTTCAAAACGCCATGTTTAAGTCAGATATGAGAAAGATACTCATCATATTAACTTCATTACTCGCCATTCCGGCTTTTGCACAGCGAGCCGGAGTGTTGGTTGAACGCGGCAATCGGCAATATGAGCAGGGGCATTATGACCAGGCTGTCACCGATTATAAACGTGCATTAAACAAGCGCCCCCAATCTGTAGAAGCAAATTACAATCTGGGGAATGCTTGCTTTAGGCAACAGGTGGACTCGCAGGCCGTTCGTCAATATCATCAGGCACTTCAGCTGTGTGACCCATCAGACAAGCAGACACAGGCAGACCTGTGGCACAACATCGGGAATGCACATTATCATGAAGCCGCCATGTTGCGCCAGCAGGCAGCATATGGCATGAACCAAGAGGCATTGAGTCAGTCTGGTAAATCACTGGATAAAGCGATTGCAGCCTATCAGCAGTCGTTGCGACTCAATCCGGAAGATGATGAAACGCGCTATAATCTGGTGATAGCAAAACGTCTAAAAGAGCAACAGTCTCAATCACAGCAATCTCAACAGAATAAGCAACAGAATCAGCAAGACCAAAATCAGGAGCAACAGAATCAGCAAGACCAGCAGGAAGAGCAGAAAGACCAACAAGCACGTGAACAGGCCGCATCGTTGCTGGATGCTATAGATCAGGAAGAAGCAAAAGTAGAGAAGACCAAAACAAAGGAGAAATCAGATGAAAAAGACTGGTAAGACAATCAATCCTGCACATATTATCTTCAGTATCGTCTTGGCATTACTGGCGGTAGAAGTGGTACCACTTCAGGCTGATGATGTCGTTTTTAAGGCTGATGCTCCACAGACCGTTGTGGTCGGTACTCCGTTTCGGCTGACATATATCGTCAATCAGCAGTCAAGTAATCTGCGTGCTCCTGAGTTTACGGGTTTTAGTAATCTGAGCGGTCCTTCTGTTTCTACCAATCAGAGTGTGTCATGGGTTAACGGGAAGCAGACATCGACATTCGAACAGCGCTATACTTATGTGTTAGAGGCACAAAAGGAGGGTACGTTCAGCATCGGACCTGCAACCGTTGAAGTGGGAGGTGGTAAATACTCAAGCAACGGATTGAAAATAAAGGTGCTCCCGGCTGATAAGAGTGCTAAAGCGGACAATGGAGGCCATGCGAATGGCAATCAGGGTGGTGCAAACGTTTCTGGAGTGCCGGTTAGCGAACAAGTGTTTGTCCGTACTATAATGAGCAAGCGACATGTCTACGAACAGGAATGCGTCTTGTTGAGTTATAAGTTATACACCTTATATGACATCTCTAATTACAGCATAGGGAAGTTGCCCGACTTTCAGGGATTCGTGAAAGAAGAACTTGATGTGTCAAACAATGGGCAGTTGTCACTTGAATCCTACAATGGTCGTAATTATCGCACGGCAACTCTGTATCAAGTGATATTGTATCCGCAAAAAAGTGGGAGTATCAGCATAGACAAGGCAACGTTTGATTTCGACGTCAGAATACCAACGCGGGTGCCGGCCGGCTTTGGGGGGTATTTTGAGACATATCAGATGGTACCCCGTTCGGTCACAGCATCTGCTACCACTGTGGAGGTAGATGATTTGCCAACCGGCCGTCCTGCCATATATAGTGGAGCTGTCGGAACATATCAACTTGCTTCTACAATCAGTTCGACACAGTCTAAGGCTAACGAAGCTATTACCCTGAAACTTACAATTAGCGGAACGGGTAATATCAAGACAATCAAAACACCCGAACTAAGTTTGCCTGCTACCTTTGAGCAATACGAGCCTAAAATTGAAAACGCAACGAAGACGACCACATCGGGCATACGGGGACAGAAGACGATAGAGTACTTGTTCGTACCACGCAGTGAGGGACATTATACTATACCAAGTATTCAACTGGCATACTTTGATACAGAGAGCAAATCATACAAGACTCTGACCTCTCCAGAATACGAACTGGATATACAGAAAGGTGATGGTGCAACGTCGACGATTGCTTCGGGAGCGAACCCTGTTGTAGGAAAAGCAGATGTTCAAGTAAATCAAGATATTAATTATATCAACACGCGTCCGCTCCGATTAACAAACAAGCAAGACTCTATATATGGAACACGTATGCACTGGCTACTATATCTGGTTCCATTATTAGTGAGCGTGTTGTTGTTCTTCCTGTTGCGGCGTAACATACGTCTTCATTCAGATGTCATTGCTACAAAAACACGAAAGGCGAATAAGACTGCGCAGAAAAGACTCAAAAGAGCAAGAATGTTACTGAAAGAAGGCAAACAGAGTGATTTCTACGATGAGATTATGCGTGCTTTATGGGCGTATGTTTCTGATAAACTTGCTATTCCTACGTCCGCATTGAGTAAAGATAATGTAGCGCAAGAACTGTTGGGACATGGCGCACATGTCGAGCAAATTGAAGAAATGAATGAAATCTTGAGCGAATGCGAATTTGCTCGATATGCTCCTTCAACACAGGAACAAACGATGGGAGATATCTATCAGAGGACGGCAATCCTGATTGGTAGATTCGAAGACCAAATAAGATAAGGCATTGAAAGAACAGAAAATAAGACTGCTTAAATGAAAAGAACTTTGTGTGTGTTATTTGCGCTGATGATGGCTATATCACATGGCGTAGCCAACGATAGTGCCAATGTTGCTATGCCGGTAGTACAAACTCCAGAGGAGGTATATGCAGAAGCCAATAAAGACTATGCCGATGGCAACTATCGTGAGGCTGTGTGCAAATATGAACGAATTCTGAAAGATTATGGCCAATCAGCAGAAATATACTACAACCTTGGCAATGCATATTATCGGGCAGGGGAGATAGCGGCGAGTATTCTGAACTATGAACGCGCATTGCGTCTTGAACCGTCATATTCAGATGCAAAAGCAAATTTGGCCATTGCTAATGCGCGAACCATTGATAGAATTGATGAACAGAAGTCTTTATTGGGTGGATGGCTTTCAAATGTAACAGCATTGTTCCACTCAACGACATGGACCTACATAAGTGTAATCACATTCGTCTTGTTTCTCGGTCTTGTCTTCTTGTTTGTCTTTGGCAAGACGCCTTCAATGCGCAAGCTGGGATTCTATACTGGCGTATGTTGTCTGTTATTGTCTGTGATAAGTCTTTTTCTTGCGTATAAACGTCATGCTGTAGAAACCGATCATTCTGAAGCAATACTGATGCCTACAGAAGTTAATGTGAAGAGTTCACCAGATGAGCATGGGACAGACATTTTTCTGATTCATTCAGGTTGTAAGGTTCGCATTGGCGAAAGCATTGGAGACTGGTGTGAAGTAAGTTTGTCGGACGGGACGAAGGGATGGGTGAAGGCGTCTGTTTTGGAACGTATCTGAGAAATCTAAAAATGGAAGAAAGACAATATGCTTGAAACGCTGAAACAGATAGACTACCAATTATTGCTTTGGATAAACGGGCATCATACTGTTGCGTTAGATGGCTTTATGTTTGGATACAGTCAGAAGTGGGTGTGGTTGGGGCTGTATATTGCCATGGTGGTATATTGCATTTGGCGATGGCGCTTGCGGGCAGTAGGGGTGCTTCTCGCGATTATAGCAGCAGTTGGTATATCTGACTTTGTCGCATCGGGGATAATCAAGCATCTTGTATGCAGATTACGTCCAACACATCAACCGGGTGTAATGGAATTTGTCAATGTGATTAATGATTATAGAGGGGGGCAGTATGGGTTCGTCTCTAGTCATGCAGCTAATACAATCTCACTAACGCTACTTTTTGCTCTTTTGTCACGTGATAAATTAGTAACAATCGCATTGTCTGTTTGGTGTTTGTTGAATGTGTGGTCGCGCATGTACCTGGGAGTACATTATCCGGGAGATATCATAGGGGGCTTCATGGTGGGCTCGATAGTATCTTGTTTCTGCTATGCTATATACAAAAGAATATCATCGGTTCGTGTTCAGATTCAGCCGGTATGGGACATGGGGTGTCCGCCATTAGCATCATATATGGTAGTTGTCGTGTGGTTAGTGACCACAGGAATACTGATAGTCTCATCAGTTGCAATCCCGGTATGGACAGTATAAATATCGTCAATGGCATAAACCTTGCATCATTCAGGACTGATGAGTAAAATAATCCGACATATCGCTAATTCAATATCTTTGTTTGTGATAGGAGTAATGTCTGTTGGACAAGTTTCTGCACAAATGAACGGAGAACGTATGGCTCGGTCTCCTGAACAAGAAGCATTGAAGCAGACGGAAGTAATGCAGCGTATTATTCGGCTTACTGACGAGCAAGCAGAACAGATATATCAAATCAACCTGAAATATGCTACGGAGCGTCAAAAGCAACAATCGCGAACAGAAGCCGTTGAACGCATCAAACGCAAAAACGAGGATTATAAGAGGGTGCTTACTCCAGAGCAGTATCAAGTCTTGCGTGAAAGTCGCATGAAATACCATCATGAACAATCGGCGGAGGAAGTCCCGTCAGACGTGCGTACACAAGGAACGAATGCTACAGCCCGTCCTGTCAGAGTTGATTTTTGAAGTCTGTAGCAGCATAGGTTTTGTTGTGAGCAATCCGTATTTCCAATTTAAGCAGTTCTGTGTATATCATGACCAATGTGCCATGAAAGTGGGAACAGATGGAGTGATGTTAGGTGCATGGACGATAAGCTATGCGCGTGAACGTCATAGTCGGAATGTTTTGGACATCGGTACAGGGAGTGGACTGATTGCGTTAATGCTGGCTCAAGAGTTGCCAGAGGCAACAATAACGGGCATAGACATTGATGGCGAAGCAATACAACAGGCATCTCAGAATTTCAGTGCGTCTCCGTGGGCGAACCGTCTGTGCGTCATACAGGGCGATGTGCAGAGTTATTCTTGTGGCTCTCGGAGATATGATCTCATTGTTAGTAATCCTCCTTTTTTTAATAATAGTCTGCAAAGCCCTAACGGACAACGAACCTCAGCACGACATACAAAATCGCTTACACATAGTCAGTTGCTTCATGCGGCGAATCGTTTATTAACAGACGAAGGCTGCTTTTCTTTAATCTTGCCAAGTGATGCAGCACAACAAATCTGTCGTATAGCACATCATTTTAACCTGTATCCACAAGTTGCTACAGATCTGATAACCAAACAAGGAGCATCTCCTAAACGTACATTGCTTTTGCTCTCACGTTCTCAAGTGGAATGTATTCGAGAGAGTCTGCTGATGACATCGGACTACTATCGAGAACTTGTTAGTCCGTTTTATTTGCATGCATAAACTGTGAGCCGTGAATTATGACGCCGCGATAATTACATGGTCTACAACTCATCGTTTGCTTGTGATCAGAAGGCTTCAATGGCTGTGATATAGAAGCTGATGCGTTGCTCGTAATTGTTTTTTGCGACGTCGAATCGGAAATGGCTTTTTGCTTCGTTGAAACGGAAACGAAGTCCAATGCCGACTGAACTTTTGAGTGATTTGCTGTGCATAAAATCCTTCCATGAGTAACAATCGCCAACTGTGGCAAATGCAACGGCCTTGAAACGCCACCAAAGTGGGATTCTGTACTCAACTTGTGCGCACCATAGGAATGGATTCCTGAACATGTTCTGTCTGAATCCGCGCATACGTTCATCACCTCCCAGAGTCGGGATTTCGTAGAAAGGAGCTTCATTGCTCAACGTCATCTCACTATATACCTGCCAGGCCAGAACGTGATTTTTCCACAAAGTTTGGTATTGCCTGTAATCTATGATACCCCGCGCATATTGGTAACGGCTTAAGTAGGGTAGATAGTATCCGAAGTCCGTTCTTGCATATATCCCACGTGTTGCGTAGAATTGATTGTCGCGCGAATCATATGTGAAGGTCAGTCCTATTCCTGTCTGAAAGTGTCTGTACCAGCCGACTTCATTACTGCCAACGATACGAAGGCTGTCTGCGAGATCGTCATCTCCGGAAAGCGATTTTGGATCTGCATATCGAAGGAATAGATGTCCTCCGAATTTGATGTTCTTTTTAGCCTCATATTGTAAGGTCATATCCAACATGGAACGCCTGTCCGAGTAGCGGAACCGTAGTCCATCATATGTATTGCGGATTCCGTAGTAATAGTCGGGAAACAAGCGGATGTCAAGTTGGGTCTCGAGGCTGAATTCTTGATTTCTACCCATATAGGCCGTTGATGTGGCCATAAACTTAAATTGCTTCAAAACCGAATACTCACCGGTCATGTTCAGATAACTGATTCGCATCGGATTAGGGCTTTTGAAGTATATGCCGCACGTAACTCCTATGCGCCAACTTGTCTCTGGAGCATAGCTCGGATAGGGAACGATAATCCAACTTGACTCGACCGCTTGTTTTCTTATTCCAAAGACAGAGTCCGCGGCTATTATTCCCCGTCGGGTAGTGGAGTCGTCAACAGTTCGGAAAATCTTTCGTTCCATCCACTGCTCAAAACGCGTTTGCGCAGCCATGCCGACTGCGCAAACGGTAAGCATCAGTAAAATTAAAGTCTTTAATTTCAAGTGCGATAAGGGAGATTTCTTTTTATACAGTCATAATCTCTTTCTCCTTTGCAGCCAACATCTCATCAGCCCGTTTGATGAATCGGTCGTGCAATTTCTGAGCCTCGTTTTCAGCGTCTTTTTCAGCATCCTCAGGGAGTCCTTCTTTAATCTGCTTTTTGAGTTTTTCTATAGCGTCACGGCGTGCGTTTCTGATGCTGACTTTTGCATTTTCAGCTTCTTGGCGACATTGTTTGACGAGCTGTTTGCGGCGTTCTTCTGTCAGTGGGGGAATAATCAGTCGGATAACCTCTCCATTGTTTGTCGGAGTAATTCCAACCTCAGAATTGATTAAAGCCCGTTCAATCTTGGCAAGCATTGCTTTTTCCCATGGCTGGATGGAGATGGTGCGTGCATCCGGTGTTGTAATGGTAGCAACATTGGCTATTGGAGTCATTGAGCCGTAGTAGTCTACCTTTACGGGGTCTAATATCCGGACATTGGCTCTTCCTGCGCGGATGTGCGACAAAGTGTCGTCAAGAAACATCATGGCCGATTCCATTTGTTCTTCGGCGGCCTTTTGAATGTCTTTAGGGTCAATCATGTTTGTTGTGTTTTAGTAGGAGTTTTTATGAATGTGATTCTGTTTTACATCGTGACAAGTGTCCCAATTGATTCGCCTTGGATGACTTTGAGCAGATTGCCCGGAGTGTCCATGTCAAAGACATATATTGGCATGTTGTTTTCCATGCACATGGTGGTGGCTGTCAAATCCATGATGTGAAGACCCATGCGAAGAATCTCAGAGTAACTGATTGTCTCATACTTTGTTGCTGTTGGATCTTTCTCGGGGTCTGCTGAATAAATACCGTCAACGCGTGTCCCCATCATCATAATGTCTGCTTCAATTTCTATGGCGCGGAGCGAAGACCCTGTGTCTGTTGTAAAATATGGGTTCCCTGTTCCTGCTGAACATATCACGACTTCGCCTGCTTCGAGACTGTCAATCGCGCGTTGTTTGCTGTAAAATTCGGCGATAGGCTCCATGCGGATGGCGGTAAGTACGCGAGCTTTACACCCAATCGTATTGAGCGCAGAGCTGAGTGCAAGACTATTGATTACCGTAGCAAGCATCCCCATCTGATCACCTTTGACACGGTCAAATCCTTTAGATGCTCCTTGGATGCCTCTGAAGATGTTGCCTCCACCTATTACAATGCCAATCTGTACTCCGAGGTCGTGTATCTGCTTGATCTGTTCTGCATATTGGGATAGTCTAACGGGGTCAATGCCGTATTGTTGTTGCCCCATGAGAGATTCTCCGCTTAATTTCAATAAAATGCGCTTATACATGATGTCTATGCTAATGAGTCTGAGGTGTAAGTTCGTATTGTTTCGCTAACGCAAAGATATGAAAAACTTTCTTGTGCCCCATTCTTGTCAACATAGCCGGGGCATCAGGCAATCAATCTTCTGTCAGTCGGTGATACCGTGTGCGACGTGGTTCTTCAATGCCAAGTCGACGTGCTTTGTCTGCTTCGTATTCAGAGTAATTGCCTTGATAATAGTACACTTGTCCGTCACCTTCGAATGCCAGAATATGCGTGCAGATTCGATCCAAGAACCAACGGTCATGACTAATAACCACGGCGCATCCGGCAAAACTATCCAGGCCTTCTTCAAGTGCCCTCAAGGTGTTTACGTCAATATCGTTTGTCGGCTCGTCAAGTAGCAGGACATTCCCTTCTTGTTTGAGTGCCAGAGCAAGTTGAAGTCTGTTGCGCTCACCTCCTGACAGATTCCCGCTGCGTTTCTCCTGGTCAGCTCCGTTGAAGTTGAAGCGCGACAAGTAAGCACGTGCATTGATGTCTCTTCCTCCGATGCGCATGGTTTCATTGCCTTGACTGACGATTTGGTATACTGTCTTGTCAGGGTCGATGTCCGTATGTTGCTGGTCTACGTAACTGAGGCGGACTGTTTCGCCAACCTCAAAGTTGCCTTTGTCTGCCTGCTCCAATCCCATGATGAGCCGGAACAGGGTGGTCTTTCCTGCGCCGTTGGGGCCGATGACTCCTACTATGCCATTGGGGGGGAGGGTGAAGTTTAGGTCGTTGAAAAGCGTTTTCGTTCCAAACGATTTTGCCACATGCTCAGCGTCAATCACCTTGTTGCCAAGTCTTGGGCCGTTGGGGATATAGATCTCCAGTTTCTCTTCTCGTTGTTTCTGCTCTTCGTTGAGCATTTTGTCGTATGCATTCAGTCGTGCCTTCCCTTTGGCCTGTCGTGCTTTGGGAGCCATCCGAATCCATTCTAACTCGCGTTCGAGTGTCTTGCGTCGGCGCGAAGCTGTTTTTTCTTCTTGGGCAAGCCGCTGTGTTTTTTGTTCCAGCCAGGAGGAGTAGTTGCCTTTCCATGGGATTCCTTGTCCCCGGTCAAGTTCTAAGATCCACTCTGCAACGTCGTCAAGGAAGTAGCAGTCGTGTGTCACCGCAATGACCGTTCCCTGATATTGCTGCAGGTGTTGTTCAAGCCAGTCAATGGACTCTGCGTCAAGGTGATTCGTTGGTTCATCAAGCAAGAGTACGTCGGGCTTCTGGAGCAGTAACCGGCACAGAGCCACACGTCTGCGCTCGCCTCCCGAAAGGGTTTGTACATCACGGTCAGGATCGGGGCAGTGTAGTGCCTGCATGGCCCGGTCGATGCGTGTGTCAACATTCCACGCGTCTGTTGCATCGATGATGTCCTGCAACTGAGCCTGACGTGACATAAGTTGCTCCATCTTGTCGGCATCTTCGTAGTACTCCGGAAGACCGAACTTTTGGTTAATCTCATCGTACTCTGCAAGGGTATCATAGATTTGTTGTACGCCTTGCATGATGTTTTGTCTGACGGTCAACTGTGCATCCAGAGGGGGATCTTGCGGCAGGTAGCCTACTGTGTATCCCGGACTCCAAACTACCTGTCCCTGATATTGCTGGTCAATACCGGCAATGATTTTCATCAGCGTTGACTTACCGGCTCCGTTCAGGCCGATGATACCGATTTTCGCCCCGTAGTAGAATCCGAGATAAATGTCTTTCAGTATCTGTCGTTGGTTCTGCTGAATGGTTTTGCTCACGCCAACCATGGAGAAGATTACTTTTTTGTCGTCAGTCGTAGCCATGTCGTGTTTTTGCCTGTTTGATTGTTCTGCAAATCTAATGATTTATTTTGATGTTTGCATTAGGCATACCAAACAAAGCATGGGGCGGCCGGCTGTTGTGCCGGTCACCCCATGGTGATGACGGTCGTGTGTGCCCTTAATTGCGCATCACGAGTGAGTCGTCTGTCGCGTCAATGATGATTGGACGTGTTGTGTCAACTTCTCGGGCAATGATTCGGCGGCTCAGTTCGTTGAGAATCTGATGTTGAATGACCCTTTTGACCGGCCGCGCTCCAAATTCGGGATCATATCCCATGTGAGCGAGCAAAGATAGAGCCGTCCGGGTTGTTTGCAGGGTGATGCCGTTGCCTTCGAGCATGCGTGCTACGGTGTCAAGTTGCAATTTTACGACTTTCTCAATCTGGGGTTCGGTGAGCGGCTCAAAAATGATGGTCTCGTCTATTCGGTTGAGAAATTCCGGACGGATGTTTTGTTTGAGCATTTGAAGAACTTCCTGTTTGGTTTGCTCAACGACCTGTGAGCGGTTCTGCCCGTTGATGTGTTCGAAGCGTTCGCGGATCAGGGCGGAGCCGAGGTTGCTTGTCATGATGATAATCGTGTTCTTGAAGTTGACTGTACGCCCCTGGTTGTCAGTCAGCCGACCGTCGTCAAGCACCTGCAGCAGTACGTTGAACACATCGGGGTGGGCTTTTTCTATCTCATCGAACAGCACCACGCTGTAGGGCTTGCGTCGGATAGCCTCTGTCAGTTGTCCGCCCTCGTCGTATCCCACATATCCGGGAGGAGCCCCAATCAGTCGTGTGGCCGAAAATTTTTCCTGATATTCAGACATGTCGATGCGTGTCATCATGTTCTCGTCATCAAACAGATATTCTGCCAGGGCCTTGGCCAGCTCGGTTTTGCCCACACCTGTTGTTCCCATGAAGATGAACGAGCCAATCGGACGTTTCGGGTCCTGTACACCGGCACGGCTGCGACGCACGGCATCTGCAACAGCCTGAATGGCATCGTCTTGGCCGATGACGCGTTTGTGCAGTTCTTCTTCCAGATGCAGTAATTTGTTTTGTTCTGTCTGCAGCATCTTTTGCACGGGTATGCCGGTCCAGCGGCTGACCACTTCAGCAATGTCGTCAGCGTCTACTTCTTCCTTAATCATGGCCTGCCCATGTTGTGTATCGGCCAGCTTTTTCTGCGCTTCCTGAATGTCAGATTCGGCTTCCTTGATGCGCCCATAGCGAATCTCGGCAACACGGCCGTAGTCGCTTTCGCGCTCTGCGCGTTCGGCGTCATATTTGAGCTGCTCAATCTCGACTTTGCGTTGTTGAATACGGTCAATCAGCTCTTTCTCTGCACCCCACTTAGAGCGCATCTGCCGGCTTTCTTCTTTCAGGTCAGCCATTTCGCGCTCGATTTGTTCAAGCTTGACCTTGTCATTCTCTCGCCGGATGGCCTCGCGCTCAATCTCGAGTTGCCTGATGCTTCGCTCCACCGTGTCCAGCTCTTCAGGGAGTGAGTCAATCTCCATACGCAATTTGGCGGCTGCCTCGTCCATCAGGTCGATGGCTTTGTCCGGCAGGAAACGGTCAGATATGTAGCGTGTTGACAACTGTACGGCTGCTATGACTGCTTCGTCCTTGATGCGCACATGATGATGGTTCTCATACCGCTCCTTCAATCCGCGCAGGATAGAAATACTGCTTGCCTCATCCGGTTCGTCGACCATTACGGTCTGGAACCGGCGTTCAAGTGCCTTGTCTTTTTCAAAGTACTTGCGATATTCGTCCAGTGTCGTGGCACCAATGGCCCGCAGTTCGCCGCGTGCCAATGCGGGCTTGAGGATGTTGGCTGCATCCATGGCTCCTTCGCCTCCACCCGCACCGACAAGGGTGTGAATCTCGTCGATGAACAGAATAATCTCGCCTTCGGCCTTGATGACCTCATTGATGACAGACTTGAGCCGTTCTTCAAATTCACCTTTGTATTTGGCTCCGGCTACGAGTGCCCCCATGTCCAGGTTGAAGATGCGTTTTCTCTTCAGGTTTTCCGGTACGTCACCCCGTACGATACGTTGTGCCAGTCCTTCGGCGATGGCAGTCTTACCGGTACCCGGTTCGCCAATCAGAACCGGATTGTTCTTCGTGCGTCGGCTCAGAATCTGCAGCACGCGCCGAATCTCTTCATCACGTCCCACAACAGGGTCCAATTTGCCGTCACTGGCCCGCTGACACAGGTCAATGGCATACTTCTGGAGCGACTGGTATGTGTCTTCTGCGCTCTGTTCCTGCACGTGTTTTCCTCCGCGCAGTTCACTGATAGCTGCACGCATTTCTCTTTCCGTCACCCCGGCATCTTTGAGCATCCTGCTCACTGATGACTGCTCGTTCAGAAGAGCCAGCAGGAGGTATTCTATGGATACGTACTGGTCACCGTCCTTTTTCGACAGCTCTTCTGCGCGTAACAGCACGCTGTTGAGCTCCCGGCTCAGATAGGGCTCTCCGCCGCTTACACGGGGAAGCGATTCGAGTTCTTTTTCTGCAACCGATTGCAGCGTCTGTGGGTTTATGCCCAGCTTGTTGAATATAAATCTGCTCACATGCTCTCCTGCGTTCATCAATGCGAGAAACAGGTGAACGGGTTCGATGCTTTGCTGTCCTTTTTGCTGCGCAAGCCGTACGGCATTTTGTATGGCCTCCTGCGCCTTGATGGTATACTTGTCAAAATTCATGTTGTATGATTGTTTAGCGTTGTACGTTCTGTTTCTGCATCTGCTTTATCAAAGGATGCGCCACAACAGAAAATCGGCCATTATGACATACTTATTGGTTGCGTTTGTGGTCGAATTATGACAAAATGGCATGATTTTTGGCGTAGAAGATGTATTTAGAGAAAGGTAATCATCCTGTGTGTCTGATGCTCTCGGATGTGGTGGACAGTGAGCTGTTTCTTCGCTTCTGGCCCATGGATACAGACGCACTTGACGTATACTCCCCTCCGAAGCCGGTGGCTCCGGAGGGGAGTAGTGTTTGTGGCAGCCGGAATCTGTCGGCTGAATCATGCAGGGAGCGATGCCTGGAGTTGGCTGCTTTTGGCCACGGGGGTCAGGATGGAGTGTGCTTCATGTCGTCCGATGGCGATGGCGTCCGTGACTGATGATGTGCGGGCTGCGCTGCGATAGGTGGAGAGCAGCACGACCAGAGCATTGCTGCAGCGGGCTGAATAACCAGCGAACCGGCCTGTGTGACCCGGAGATTTATCGTCTGACGTACTCCACAAAGGAGTAGGGGTATGGGGTCGCCTCATCAGTCTCAAAATGATCTTCGCAGGTGATGCTGCGCCACGTACGTGCGTCGATATCGGGGAAGTACACGTCAACGGGCTCGAAAGAGTGGTGTATGTGTGTGATGTACAGGCGGTCGGCGTAGGGCATCAACTGGCGATACACGCTGGCCCCGCCAATACAGAAAACTTCTTCATCAGCATGTTCTCTGCAATAGGTCACAATCTCGTCAATGCTGTGCAGCATGACGGCTCCTTCTGTGTCATCAACATCGGTCAATACCAGGTTCTGGCGTCCCGGGAGCGGATGTTTCGGCAGCGAAAAGAACGTGTTGCGCCCCATGACGACGGTGTGTCCCATCGTTATTTGCTTGAAATGGCGCAGGTCTGCGCTCAGATGACAGAGGAGCCGGTTCTGATAACCTATGGCGTTATTGCTGTCAATGGCTACGATAATGGATAGCATGATGTCTGATGAATTTATAGGTGTTATGGAGATGCGTGTTGCGTGCAGACTGCTGAATCCGTGCTGCGATGCCGGCCGTTTTGTCCTGCCGGAGTGAACTCATCTGTCAGACGGCGACCTGTCCGGCAATGTGCGGGTGTGGATTGTAGTTGACCAGTGTGAAATCTTCGTACTTGAAGTCAAGCAGGTTGGTAACCTCCGGATTAAGCATCATCTGCGGAAGTTCGCGCGGCTCGCGCGTGAGTTGCAGGCGTACCTGCTCCAGATGATTCAGGTAGATGTGTGCATCGCCGAGTGTGTGCACAAAAGTACCGGCGCGAAGCCCCGTGACCTGCGCCATCATCTGCAGGAGCAGGGCGTAAGAGGCGATGTTGAACGGCACGCCCAGAAAGATATCTGCGCTGCGCTGATAGAGTTGCAGGCTCAAGCGTCCGTCGGCTACGTAAAACTGGAACAGCGTGTGACACGGGGGAAGCGCCATGCGGTTGACCTCAGCCACATTCCATGCGCTGACAATCATGCGGCGGGAGTCGGGCGTGTGGCGTATCTGATCGAGCACGTATTGAATCTGATCTATCGTTCCTCCGTCATAATCAGGCCATGACCGCCACTGGTGACCGTATATCGGACCGAGTTCGCCTTGCTCAT
>JAFUXZ010000093.1 GCA_017470795.1 Paludibacteraceae bacterium | reverse complement strand
TGTGTCGCCCATCTCCCAGAAGTTGTCATGACGGTTTCCGTTAATGATACGGTCAGGGCTGACGAGTTTTTCCCACACGCCGGCAGCTTCGTTGTCACGTTCGAGATTCTCTTTGGGCGAGCCTTCGAAAACAGTCACGTACAAGCGTTGTTTGTCGATATGCAGCACCTCTGTGAGGAACTCCCATGCGTAGTTGATGGCTCCCTCCTTGAAGTAGTCGCCAAACGACCAGTTACCCAGCAGTTCGAACATGGTATGATGATAGGTGTCATGTCCGACTTCTTCCAAATCGTTGTGTTTGCCGCTGACACGAAGGCATTTTTGCGCGTCGGTCGCACGGCGGAACGTGATGGGGTCGTTGCCCAGAATAATGTTCTTAAACTGGTTCATGCCGGCGTTTGTAAACATCAGTGTAGGATCATCCTTGATCACCATAGGTGCTGATGGAACGACTTTGTGTCCTTTGGAAGCGAAGAAATCAAGGAATGCCTTGCGAATCTCTTGTGAAGTCATCATTTGTGATATGCTTTTGTGTTTCGGGGCGCATCATGCAGCATGCAACAGGTGCTGCAAAGCATGCCCTTTTGAATTGAGGTGCAAAAGTAATCAATTTTATCGTCTTATGTTCGCGAAGAAGCCGATAAGTGTAAAATCGGTAGGGATGCATCCGGAACGATCCGACAGCATATCGTATGTGAGCCGTCGTCCTGTCGCATTGCGGCTTACCGGCACGGAGAGCATCCGTCTGTTCGCCGCCGTCGGCCCGGCAGCAGCGGATGCTTTCTGACAGGCTGGAGACGGCTGCGGTTGTGCGTGGGGAATGGATACGGAGCGTTGAAGCCGTCGGAGTCGGAGAGCAGGAACGCATCTGCCGGTCAGCACCTGTCGGCGCAGAGCGGGCGTCATGGCTACGGAGTTGTGCAGCTGTCGGCCTGCCGGTGTAAAAGCCTGCCGGGCGGTTGTGGCTGACGGCAGCGGTGAGCGGGTAGGGTGCCGGCCTGCAAAGCCGCCGGCCGATGCGCAGAAGTGTTGCCTGTGACGGTAAGAAGAGCACCCGAAATTCATGTTTCAAAAGTCTTCTTTTCCTGTGATAAGCCCGTTTCAAACGCAGTTTTATAACCGTGTTGGCATTGGTTTTGGATACTCTTTCGTACTTTTGCATTCGGTGACCCGTTGCGTACAGCGGAGAGCATCATGACCGGTCACGCCGTACCGGGCATGTGTGTGGCATGAAAGTTGGATGTTGACAGGGACACCTCACGCTTTATTTGCATCTGATGAAAAAACGGAAGTTTCACTTTAACCCGCAGACGCTGAGTTTCGAGCCTATTGTGGAAAATGCCTGGCGCAAGTTGCGTCGGGTGTTGACGTATCTGCTGGCAAGTGCTTTCGGAGGGGCTGTCTTCTTCTTGGTTTACTTCACGTTTTTCTCCTCTCCGCGTGAGAAGCAACTGCAGCAGGAGCGGGCCCGTATGGAGGCTCAATACGACCTGTTGAGTCGGCAGTTGGATGAGATGCGGGCTGTCATGGCCGACTTGTCTGCACGCGACAATAATCTGTATCGTGTGATGCTTCAGGCCGATTCCATCCCCTCATCGGTGAGACAGTTGGCAACGGGGCGTGCCCACTACTACGATCAGATTCTGAAGATGACCAACTCTGAACTTGTCGTCAACATCAGTCGGCAGGTGAATCAGATGCGCAGACAAATCTATGTGCAGTCGCAATCGTATGACGAACTGGCCGAGCTCGTACGCTCCAATCAGGACCGTCTCGCACATACTCCGGCCATCCAGCCCGTGCTGAACCACGACCTCACACGCATGGCGTCAGGCTACGGCGTGCGTGTTGACCCCGTATATCACACGCGGCGAATGCACGATGGGATGGATTTTACTGCGCCTAAAGGGACGGATATCTACGCGACAGCCGACGGAACGGTCACTACAGCGGAGTGGAAAGGCGGGTATGGCAACTGTGTTGAGATCAGTCATGGTTATGGCTACCTGACGCGCTATGGTCACATGAGCCGCATCATGGTCAAGCCGGGGCAGAAAGTTCACAGGGGCGATATCATCGGGTTGGTAGGCTCTACGGGTAAATCCACCGGGCCGCATGTTCATTACGAAGTACATCTGAACGGAAAGGTCGTCAATCCGGCCAACTATTACTTCCAGGACCTCTCGCCGGAGCAATATGACCAGATGATGCAGATGGCCAACAACGCCGGCCAGATGATGGACTGACACCAACGTGACAGGCATCGGCACCGGCTTTGGGTCATGCGCTTCCGAAACCGATGTACAGCCGTCGTTCAGACGGATATCAGAATCCTCAGAAAGTGTGGAGTGGACGATGTGCCTGCCGAAGGGACAGCCTGTGCTGCTGCGCGGCGTATTCCCGGGTCTGCGGCGTAAAGAAGGTGTCCTGAAACCTTTGCCAGATGTAGTCGACGGCAGTGTCTGTGGGGTGAATCATGTCTGCTGCTGTAAAGCGGTAATCGCGCAGTTCGTCCATCATGATTTCATAGGACGGGAAGTAGCAGCATGACGGATGGAGCTTCACTACGGAGTCAACAGCCAAAAGCAACGTGGCCTTGCTCAACTGATTCTCGTGCATTCCGTCCCCCTTATGCCTGATTGGACTGACGGTCAGCAGAATATGCTTCTGACCAAGTTGCTGGATGGTCTGCTCCAACAGAGCAGTGACCTCATCGACCGTCAGCCGGCGTCTGTCGAACCGGTTGGCCGGAATCTTATGGCAGTTGCCGACGATTTTCCCATCAAGTTCATAGACCCAAGCCGTTCCGAGCGTGATGATCACCCAGTGTGCATCGTGCATAAACCGGCGGGTCGCTTCGAGTGCGCGGTTGATGTTGTCAAGACATATACCGCGTTCCGGATTCGAGAAACTTCCATGATGCAGCATGCTGTGCCACAGTCCGTCCTGTTGGACCAGCATATCCTCGCTGAACAGGTCCGCGCTATTCATCCACTGAATGCAGGTGTTGATGCTTGCGGGGTTGTAGAGCGTTCCGAAAGGGTTGCTGTAAACGTTGAAGCCTCCGTCACGCATGCGGAGCGCAATGTTGTCGGCAAAGCATGACCCTACCGACAGGATGCCCTGCGTGTGGTCAATCTTTTCGGCCGATGGTGTAATCTGTATGGGAGTTGTGAAGGAAATCATGGAGTGTGACAGCATGCGTACCCGATTATTCAAACTTGATGACCCGCGCCGGCGATATGCGCGCAATCAGATGGGTCGGACCAATAAGCATCAGCAATGTGAGCAATAATGTGCCGGCGTTGAGAAGAAGCAAAACGATGGCGTCCATTTCAATCGGTACGTGATTGACATAGTAAGCGGTGGGATCGAGAGGTATCAGATGCCATCGCTGCTGTGCATAGCAGGCTGCAAAACCAATCAGGTTGCCCCATGCCATGCCGCGTATGACAATCATCATAGCCTGCCAGATGAAGATTTTGCGTATCTGCCTGTTCCCGGCTCCGATGGACTTGAAGATGCCGATAAAGCGCGTGTTGTCAAGCACAAGGATGATGAGACCGGAGATAATGCAGAAGCCCGAGACAATAAGCATCAGGATGATAATCACCCAGACGTCCATGTTGAGCAGAGCCAACCATGAGAAAATCTGTGGATAGAGTTCTTGGATGGTCTGGATATGATACGCATTGCCTTGGTCGTCAAAGCGGGTTCCAATGGTGTTGTACATCTCCATAGCCGTCTCGTCGACATGGTCAAAGTCGTTGACATACACTTCCAAGCCGCTGTACTGCGTGCTGTCCCATTGATTCAGCCGCTGTACTTGCTTGAGGTCACCAATCAGAAACATTTGATCGAAGTCGCTGAAGTTGGTGTCATAGATGCCGCAGATTTCCATGCGGCGGGCGTTGATGCGGTCATCGACGAAGTAGCACAGAAAGCGGTCGCCGAGGTGGAGCTGGAGCATCTGTGCGAGTTCTTTGGAGATAATGACCTCGTTGGACAGAATCGTGTCAGATAGGGCGGGGACGCGTCCGTCGACCATATTCTCACGGAAGAATGTCCAGTCGTATGCTATGGGTACCCCTTTGAACACGACGCCGTGAAAAGCCGAATCGGTCTTGACGATGCCGGGCTTGGTGGCAAATGGAAGCACAGAGCGGACGTCATCAATGGCACGTAGCAACTGAACCTCATGATCGCTGATGCGGATGGGTTGCATCTCATACGAACTCTGGTTTTCGTAGTTGACAATCTGGATGTGTGATCCGAACCCGATGACTTTTCTGCTGATTTCATGCTTAAAGCCAAGTACCACACTGATGGTGATAAACATCACAGCCAATCCCAACATCATGGCTATCGTTGCCACGCGAACCGACGGCCGGGCGGTACGATGAGCCGCAGCGTGCCTGTTCTGCTGCATCCGTCGTGCTATGAAGAGGGGAAGATTCAATGCGGTATGTGGGGCTATGATGTTGTGAAGTAGGGTGGTGGTCAGCGTCTTAAATCGGGCGTATCATGTGGTTGGGGTAGCAGACGTGGCCGCAGATGCCTCGTCAGCTTCAATGCTTTTTATCTCTTTCCACAACCGGCTGACGGGCAGTCCCATGACGTTAAAATAACTCCCGTTTATGTGCTCGACACCTACGGCACCGATCCACTCCTGAATCCCATATGCTCCGGCTTTGTCGACGGGATTGTAACGGCTGGTATAATAGTTTATCTCATCGTCGGTCAGACTTGCGAACCGCACCTGCGTGCATACGGCAAACGACCGTTCGCTCCGGGCAGTCCGCAGATACACTCCGGTAATCACCTCGTGTGTCTTTCCTGAGAGTTGCTTCAAGAACTGTCGGGCTTCTGCTTCGTCGTCCGGCTTACCATA
>JAFUXZ010000092.1 GCA_017470795.1 Paludibacteraceae bacterium | reverse complement strand
TGACATCGTTGGACAGTCTGAACTACGCATTAGGTGTGTACAATGGAGCACACATACGGCTGATGGCAGATTCGACCGATGAGGGGCCGGATGCTTTCCTTCGGGGAATACAAGACGGACTGGCTGATACAGCAGTGCACAAAGCCGACGATCTGACCCTGCGGTGGATGGCATGGTATGTGGCCAGAGAAGCCTGTCGGCAGGCCGGCAGCGGGCTGCTTGGCGATTCGCTGATGATGCTGCATGAGGAGTCGTTTATCCGCGGCCTGAAGGAAGGACTGAGTCAGAACGAGGCGCAGGCAAGGGCGATGATGCGTGATGCCCGGACCGGTGTCGACAGCATCATGGAGCAGATACGCACCGGACGCCGGAGCAGGATCTACGCGTCTAATCGCATACGTGGCCAACAGTTTATGGACTCTGTGGGCAAGGCCGATACGGCAGTCGTCCGGCTGAAGAGCGGCTTGATGTATAAAGTGTTGCATCAGGGCGAACAGGACGGCGTGCATCCTGCCGACACCTCTGTGGTCGAACTGCGTTATGAAATCAGCGGCACGGACGGCACCATTGTCGGAACAAACCGGTCGGATGATGCTCCCCTGACAGTCCGCGTTGATGAACTCATCGGGGGATGCGCAGAAGGGTTGCTTCTGATGACGCGGGGGAGTCGGTTCAGATTGTACGTGCCTGATTCGCTGGCCTTTGGAGCACGGCAAGTGGGACAGATCAGGCCTTTCTCGACCCTCGTCTGTGAGCTTGAACTAATCAAAATAGAAAATTCAAAACATACACAACAATGAAGAAAGCATTCTTACCTTTCGCAGCACTCCTGCTGCTCGCAATGAGCGTCGGGAGCTGCAGCAAGCAGAAAACTTATGAGGCAAAAGACATGGAGCTGGCTGACGAACTGGACAGCGTGAACTATTTCTTCGGCTTTGGCCATGGAGCAGAGATTCGCTCGCGCTTTCTGCCGACCGATTCAGATCATGTCAAGGCGCAGCAGATGCTTGATCTGGCAGACAAACTGTTTGAAGAGGCCGATAAGCCGGCCTTTGAGGCCTATTGCTTCGGCTGGTTCTATGAGCGCATGCAGATACTGGACCTGCAGAAAAACGGTCTGTATGGCAATCCGGAGATGAAAATCAACACCAACCTGTATCTGCAAGGCCTGACGAATATGATAATGGAGCAGGACAGCGAGTTTGATGAATCGGAGAACAGCAGGGCTATAGAAGGCATTATCAGTGCACTGCGTGCAGATACGACATTCAAGGCTGCTGACCTCAAGGCTAATGGACACAAATATGACTACAAGGTAGCCACGGTAAGCCTTGACACCAAACTCGATTCGCTGAGTTACATGATTGGACTTGCCGTCGGATACAATCACAAGCAGCAGTTTGCTGCCAACCCGGCTGAAGACGCAGAGAAACGCCTGCTTGACGGCATACGCGACGGGATGGAGCAGGAGATTGATGGCGAGCTGGATCAGGAGTCCCTCATGACTAATGAATTTGCGGTACGAATAGCCCAGACGTATGACCAATTTGGAAAAGGCGGTCTGGCAGATGACAAACGCATGCCTTTCGATAACGGCCTTTTCAGGCAGGGCA
Source organism: Paludibacteraceae bacterium (assembly GCA_017470795.1). Classification (GTDB taxonomy): domain Bacteria; phylum Bacteroidota; class Bacteroidia; order Bacteroidales; family Paludibacteraceae; genus RGIG4928. The sequence continues at coordinate 1,196 of JAFUXZ010000092.1, read as the reverse complement.
TGATTAACGGACTGCTGCTTGATGTCGACAGCGCAGCCAAGGCATCACAGGAGAGCTGGGTGATCTTCTCTGACCTGTCAGCACGCATACAGTCGCGCGATGGCCGTGCGTTCTTGCGTAAGAATGCAAATGAGGATGGCGTTGTCCAACTGGCAAGCGGCCTGCAATACAAAGTGATTACCGAAGGACAGGGGGAAATTCCGGCCGACACAAGTGTGGTATCGGTGAACTACAAGGGACGCCTGCTCGACGGGACTGTGTTCGACAGCAGCGAGAAGCACGGAGGCCCGGTAGAGTTTCCGGTGAATCAAGTCATACCGGGATGGACAGAGGCACTGCAGCTCATGCCTGTCGGCTCCAAGTGGCAACTCTATGTACCAAGTGAGCTGGGCTATGGCAGCCGGCCTACACCTAACATTCCTGCCAACTCGACGCTGATCTTTGATGTCGAACTGCTCGGCATTGTGAAGTAAGTCAGTATCATTCTGCTGAATCGGCCCGGAAGTCTTAATACACTTCCGGGCCGATTTGGTTATATGTCTCTCATGACTGATGTGTCAGGAGATTGTGTGGAAAAACTACTTCTGTGTCTGTGTGTCTTCTCTCATCACATCCTGGAGTACCAGTCCGGCCAGCATGAAGCCGAAAATCGCCGTGATATGAGCCATCGTGCCGTTTATCTGCGCCTTGCTCGAGCACCACTCATGATTCAGCAGCTCTGCCTTTCCGGGGCCGTTCTCGGCTTTCGGGCACATGCAGGCATTCGTGCCACAGACGACTTCGGTCCCTTTGTTGTGGAGCAGTTCGTCACTGTAGATGCACTTGAACTTGCGTTTTGGAAATTCCTTCATACGCTTGAATCTGTGGCGTAATGCACGCGCCAACGGATCTCCTTTTATTTTCCAGAACTCTTCCACCCGTATGCGTGTCGGATCCATCTTCAAAGCCGCCCCCATCGACGAGTAGAAAGGAATGCCGAGACTTGTCGCGTGCAGAATCAGGTGCGCCTTGTCTTTCAGGCTGTCTATGGCGTCAATCACATAGTCATATTGCTCTATGTGGAATGTCTCTGCCGTTGTCTCATCATATATCTGTTGAATCGTGATTATCTCCGCTGACGGATTGATGCTCTCCAAACGCTCCCTGAGTGCATCAACCTTTACCTGTCCGACGGTGTGAGTCGTGGCCATCAGTTG
>JAFUXZ010000091.1 GCA_017470795.1 Paludibacteraceae bacterium | reverse complement strand
GTCCGGACGGCATATCCGGAAAGCATCGCATAAAATCAGTCCATGAGCAACAAAAAACTCCGCGCCGTCAACAACTATTACGCAAATTTCCATACCTTTGCTACCACATGCTGAAACAGCACAGATTTCGTATCACACACATCTGCACATCATGTCAAGTTTAGTTTCTATCTCCGACTACACGAGAGACGAGATTATGGAAATTCTCGATCGGGCAGCCGAGTTTGAAAAAAATCCGAATCAGCGGACCCTTGAAGGAAAGGTTGTGGCGACCTTGTTCTTCGAACCGTCGACGCGAACACGCCTGAGTTTTGAGACGGCGGCCAACCGGCTTGGTGCGCGCATCATCGGTTTCTCGGATGCCTCAACGAGCAGCACATCCAAGGGAGAAACGCTGCATGACACGATACAGATGGTATCCAACTATGCCGACGTGATTGTCATGCGCCACTACATCGAAGGCGCCGCCCGATATGCATCCGAAGTCAGCCGGGTCCCGATCATCAATGCCGGTGACGGAGCCAACCAGCACCCCTCGCAGACCCTGCTTGACCTCTACTCCATCCGCAAGACGCAGGGGACGCTCAACGACCTGACCATCTGCATGGCCGGAGACCTGAAGTTCGGGCGCACGGTGCATTCGCTCATCCAGGCCATGTACTACTTCAACCCCACGTTCAGATTCATTGCGCCCAAAGAGCTGCGCATGCCCGACGAATACAAACTGTTCTGCCATCGACACGGCATACGCTACGAAGAATGCACCGAGCTGGACGCCCACTTCGACGATGCCGACATCCTGTACATGACCCGTATTCAGAAAGAGCGCTTCCTCGACCTTGACGAATATGAGCGCGTAAAAGACGTATATTCGCTGCATCTGCGCATGCTTGACCACTCAAAAGACACTCTGCGCATCCTGCATCCGCTGCCGCGCGTCAATGAGATTGCGCAAGACGTTGACCAGAGCCCCAAGGCCTACTACTTCCAACAAGCCCAGAACGGACTCTACGTCCGTCAGGCCATCATCAGCAAAGCTTTAGGATTATGAGCGAAAAGAAACTACAGGTTGCCGCGCTATGCAACGGAACGGTGATTGACCACCTGCCTGCCAACCGGCTCTTCAAGGCCGTACGCCTGCTCGGGCTGGAAGATTACGACGGCCAGCTCACCATCGGCAACAATCTGGAGAGTGCTGCCATGCAGCGCAAGGGCATCATCAAGATTAGCGACCGCTTCCTGAGCGAGGAAGAATCGAACAAACTGGCTCTCATCGCCCCGCTGGCACGCGTCAACATCATCCGCAACTATGAGGTCGCCGAAAAACGCGAGCTCACGCTCCCGAGTGACATCAGCGACATCGTGCGCTGCCCGAACCCCAAATGCATCACGAACCACCAGCCTGTCAGCACGCGTTTTCACGTCACCGACGAAGACGGCACAGTCATGCTCCGCTGTCACTACTGCGAGAAACAGACACGACGCGAAGATGCCGAACTGAAATAACGACGCTGCACACATCCCCTATCACATCAGACAACCCATACACCATCAAACAATAATACTATGACAAGAGACACACAGATTTTTGATATCATCCGTCGCGAACGCGAACGTCAGATGAAAGGTATCGAACTCATCGCCTCCGAGAACTTCGTCAGCGACCAGGTCATGGAGACCATGGGCTCCGTACTGACCAACAAATACGCCGAAGGCTACCCTGGCAAGCGCTACTATGGCGGCTGCGAAGTTGTCGACGAGTCTGAACGCCTTGCCATTGAGCGCATCAAGCAGCTCTACGGTGCCTGCTGGGCCAACGTCCAGCCTCACTCCGGCGCACAAGCCAACATGGCCGTCTTTATGGCATGCCTCAATGCCGGCGACACCTTCCTGGGTCTGAACCTGTCGCATGGCGGGCACCTCTCACACGGCAGTCCGGTCAACTTCTCCGGCTTGATGTTCCGCGCATTGTCCTACAGCGTGAAGGAGGCAGACGGCCGCGTCGACTACGACGAACTTGAACGCGTAGCCCGCGCCGAGCATCCGCGCCTCATCGTTGCAGGAGCATCGGCCTACAGCCGCGAGTGGGACTACGCACGCATCCGCAAGGTCGCTGACGAGATTGGTGCCATCTTCATGGTCGACATGGCCCATCCGGCCGGGCTCATTGCAGCAGGATTGCTGCAGAACCCCGTTAAGTACGCACACATCGTAACGAGCACAACGCACAAAACCCTGCGCGGCCCACGCGGAGGAGTCATCATGATGGGCGAAGACTTCCCCAACCCATGGGGAAAGACCACGCCGAAGGGAGAAGTCAAGATGATGTCGGCACTGCTTGACTCGGCAGTATTCCCCGGCG
>JAFUXZ010000090.1 GCA_017470795.1 Paludibacteraceae bacterium | reverse complement strand
TGGTGGCTTTCTGTACACACCGCCCTCTCCGACGCATAGGTATCATTACCATCTGTACGCATCTTCTTCTCTGACGCACCGGTATCATTACCACTTGTACGCATCACTCCTCCCGACGCACCGGTCTGGTGGCTTTCTGTACACACCGCCCTCTCCGACGCATAGGTATCATTACCATCTGTACGCATCTTCTCCTCTGACGCACCGGTCTGGTGGCTTTCTGTACGCATCTTCTCCTCTGACACACCGGTCTGATAACTTTCTGTACACACTGCCCTCTCCGACACATAGGTATCATTACCCTCTGTACGCATCACTCCTCCTGACGCATCGGGCAGTATGGCAGATTTGGGTTTGGATGCAGGCGTATAGGGGCGTCATCAAGCGTGGACGGGGTGGCATTCTGCGAGTCGGTAGTATCGGCAGTTCATTGTGCTGTCATGGTCAGACAAGCACCGTTTCCGGCACGCTTTGTCGCGAATCCGAGGCCCTGTCGGCAATGCGGATCACGTCTCATGCGCGGTGGTGTCGTATGTAGAAGCAGAGCATTATGATGATCTGTGACTGAACAGGAAGAGGGAGAGTCGGAGCAAAAAAAGTTCCGGCACCTGCTGCTTATTGCCTGTGCCGGAATGAAGATTTTGAGTATAGTTGATGCTGACGTTTTGAATCTTACTTAACGCGTAACTTCTGACCAATCTGAAGTAGCTTGGTCGACTTGATTCGATTGAGCTGGCAGAGTTTTGTGACAGTCGTCCCATGACGTCGTGCGATGGCTCCAAGCGTATCGCCTTTCTTGACCGTATAGTATTTGGCTCCCCCTTTCTGTGTGCTTCCGCCTGACCGGCTGCCTGATGCAGATGCTGTGCTGCTGTCTTTCTTCTGACGGATGAACGTCTTGCGCTTGTCGAAGTGGAATGTCTCGCTGATGATTTCGTTCTTCTGGAAGTCGAAAATCATTGTGGGGTCAATGGCGTTTCCCAGGTAGCGTGTCTCAAAGTGCAGATGAGGCCCTGTGGAGCGTCCGGTGTTTCCGCCAAGGCCGATGGCCTGCCCGCGTGTTATCCTCTGGTTTTGTACAACGAGGATTTTTGACATGTGGGCATACACAGTCTCAAGGCCGTTGTCATGACGGATGACCACATAGTTACCATAGCCTTTGGGCTCGTAGTTTGTAATCCGGACCTTTCCATCAAAGGCTGCGTGGACAGTGTCACCAATCTGTAATTTGAGGTCGGTGCCGTAGTGATAGCGGTAGCGTCTGGGGCCGAATTTGGAAGTGATGTAGGTCGAGTGCAATGGCATCCTGTATTGAGAGCAGTCGATATCGAGCGTGTCGGGGATGCTGTCAAACGAAATCTGGTAAGGATTGACGCGTGCGGTGTTCCAGATATTGTTGTATATATCATTGGCCGGATGGTCTTCCATCAGGTCGTCGGTAAGGTCGTTGAAGATGAGCTGGTAGATGTTGCGCCTCGAATTTGTATCGTCACTGTTGATTACAACGATGTTCTTCGGTATGACTGTCGAGTCGTCTTGGATGAGGAAAAGAGTGTCATTGCGGATTTCTATTCTGGGAGCCGCCTGCTGCGCTGTGCAGAGAAGAGGTGTTGCAGCAACCATGGCGATGAGCAGCATCTGTTTATAAGTCATATCGAAGGTTTTTCTTTTAAGAACGCACAAAAATAAAAAAATTGCCCCATACGGACAATTCCGTCCGCATGGAGCGTGCAAAAAACGTGCCGCTGTTTCAGCCGTATCAACGGGTCGGCAGCGTGGTATGAGAGATGTTGCGTGTGGATTGCAGCGCAACAATGGCGTCCTCCGATTGGAAGCTCTGGGACGTGAGCGAGCTACAACTGTTCCTGAACGTCTTCTTCTGCGTCCGTAATGTCGACTTTCTTCTGCTGCCGGCGTAACTGGTGGGCATAAACCAGCACACCGCTCAGGTGCTCTTTCATCAGTGCGGCAGCCCTGGCCCCTTTGCGTTGCTCGATGTATTCCATCAGTTTCAGATGTTCCTCAAAGGTATGCGGATTGCTCGTATTGCAGATTTTCTGGTTGCGATAGATGGTCATGATGTCGGGCGTGATGAGCAGAAGCATCGAATGCAGTACGCTGTTGTGTGCCCCTTCTGAAATGCAACGGTGAAAGGCAAAGTCGGCAGCGCTGACTTCGTCGGGGTCGGACTCAGGGTTGTTGTATGTGTTGATATAATTGTCCAATGCGTCCGTGAGGCGTTGCAGGTCGCGTTTCGTGCGGCGTTCAGCACAGAATCGTGCTGCATTGACCTCCAGCACAACGCGCATCTCAGCCAGAGCAGCGAAGTCGAATGAATTCAGTTGGAGAAAGTCGGAGAGCAGGCCGTCGATGGCTGAAATATCCAGGCCCATAATCACGCTGCCGCTTTGTGGCATGGTTTTAATAATGCCGTAGGTCTCCAACTGTTTTAAGGCTTGACGAACATGGATGCGACCTACGCCAAACTGCTCTGCCATCTTGCGTTCTGCAGGGAGCCTCATGCCGGGCGAGAGTTCCCCGTCAATCATTCTCTGACGGATGTGTTGTATGATGATTTCTTCAGGACTGTTCTCTTTCGTCTTGAGCATCTTTGAAATTTTCTTGGCTGCAAAGGTAGGTGTTTTGTCTTTCATGTTCGCGTTTTGGTTTGTCCAATTTTCAGGAAAAGGTGAACTGTAAGTTGTCTGTTACGATACCGTGCCATCCTTTATCAGCAGAGCATTTCAGGGCTTTCTGACGCTGCCCTATGAGAGCGTGAGTGGTTAGTAAATCAGATAGTCTCTGCTGGATGGCTTGGCCGTGTTGTGTTGATAAAACAGTGCAAGATAGTCTTTTTCCGGGAAATAGCGATGTGCCCGGTATAAAATCCAGCATAAATTTTGCTGTTGCTTTTCCCAGTCCTTAATCTGCTGGTAGGGCCATGAAGTGACGGGGCGACCAAGAAATTGTACCAGAAAGTCAATGGCGGCGATGATGCGTTGGCGTGTTTCGCTGTCGGTTGTGAGGTCAAGGCCTTGTAGCCGGGCAATGTCGAGCATGTCCATCACGTGACCTAAATTGAAGCAGCTGTAACCGAAGGCGGTTGTGCGGACAAGTTCTCTGGGCTGACGGCCGTCGGGCTCAAATTGAGTCATGATGCGCCGTTGCGTGAACTCGTTGATGTAGGAGCGACACAAAGCTGTGTCACCCACTGCTGCTGCGTAGGCAGCTACTTGGATGTGGTAGGCTGTGCCATGATTGTTCTTGGCGTTGTATTCGCCCTGTCCCTGTTCGGATTCAAGCATCCATTTGAGGAAGTCGGCAAACCATGTTCGGATCTGCTCAACCTCTTGGGGCTTTGCGCATTTGGCTTTTGACAGGATGTTGAGATAGTCGTTGATGGGGAGCATGGTGTAGGTGTCAAGCAGTCCCTCTTTGCGTCCCTTGTTATCATCGCGTCCGAGTACGACTTGGCTGTAGTTCATATTCGGATTCATGTGTGTTTTTTTGTTCAGATACCAGTATCGCAGGCACTCCCATGCTTTCTGTGCATATCGCTCGTTGCCGGAGTAGTAGTACGCCAGTGTGAAGATCTGCATCTGCCGGCCAAAGAGGCTCAGGGCATCCCGGTCGAGGCCGGTCGTCTCAGGATTGACCTGACCGTCACGGCGGACATACGGAAGATGGTCGGCTGTCTTCGGGTTGGGCCACCAGTAGCGGGCCATGCTGTAGTAGTCGTGCATGTCTCCGCTTGGAGGAGCGAGTTTTTTATTCGTGACAGTGGCAGGTGCTTCGTTTATAATGTTGTCGGCGGCCCGCACAACGGCTTCCTGCGACTTCCTCAGTACGGCATCTTCGCTGTTTTTGATTTGCTCCATGTGCTGCATGTCCAACACGATGCCTTGTGCGTGGGCTGATGTGATGAGAATCAGCAGAGCAGTCAGAGTGGATAAAAGGTACTTCATGTTCAGCGTATAATCTTGATGATTTGGCTCGTTTGATTGTTGATGATTTGGGCGATACACAGGTGTGTCATGTCGGGAAGCTCTATGTGCTGTCCGGGCTCCAGGCCGTTGAGCGACATGATGAGTTGGCCGCTGATGCTCCAGAGGTTCAGCCGGTCAATATGGTCTTTGGCAGTCAGGTGCTGCCGTTCTGCATCCAGCTGGATGATGTCCGGCGATGTAATCTCCGGGGTAGCTGTTGCCTGATGGCGTGCCCGATGTTGTGCCTCATAGAGAGATTGGGGCTCAAGACCTGCGGCATTCTGTCCTTCGACATATCCGCGTGTAAAGTTGCTTGCCGCAATGGGATTTCCGGTGATGTTCTGCGCCATGCAGCCGATGGCGTAGTTTTGACTCGTGGGGGGCTTCTGGAGTCCGATGCGTCCTTGTTTGGAGTCAACGTCGCAGTTCCACAACACGCTTTGGACGGCGGCCCATCCGTGTCCTGTGCCCATTGCCACGCGGTTGTAGAGGCCGAGTACGAACGGGCGGACGAGATTCTGCTCTTTGTGGTTGTCGTAGAGCATGCCTTGTGTCCACTGGCGATGTCCCTCGTTGACGTTCTGCACGGCGTCTGATGTGCAATACAGGAAGACATTGCCTGACGTGCCGGAGGTGCCGTTCGACATGTAGTGATGGCGTCCGGCGCGGGCGTAGCAGTGGTCAAAGAGATTCAACTGGGAGTTGAGGTAGGTGCAGAAATTGTACATCCGGCTGCCTGTCACGATAGCGACGGGGTCAATGGCAGAGCAGCGTGCGAACGTGCTCCGTCGGCAGGCTTCCGTGATGATGCCTGAGAGACCGAATCCGCTGAAGGTGCAGTCGGTAGCCCAAGCGTTCTCACAACTGCGGAAGCGTACGGCGTTCCATGCGTGGTTCTCATCTGTTCCGCCGGCACTCTGGACGTCGATGCGCAGCCGTTCGATTCCCAGTTCATAGCGTGTGCCGTCCATGTTGGGAATATAGGCATAACTCTGGCTGATACTACGGTCGAGTGTGTAGAAGATGGGGGCATCAAGGGTGAGCGTGTTGGACTGGATGTCGGTGATGTACCGGTGGTATGTGATTGGCAGCGAACCTGTGGTCCAGCGTTCGTCATCGGCTGTCGGCTCACTCGGATCGGGGTAGGGGACACCTCCCTGATTGACTGCCGCTATCCAGTTTGCACTGCACGGATGGTAGATGATGACCTGTTGACCAACGGAGTAGGCAGAAGCATCGTTGAGCGTAATCTGCATACTGCCGACCTGCACGCGCTCATCCGTGATGTTCTGCTTGCTCCCGCTACGTTGCGTGCTGCCCCAGATGCGCGATGTGGGATGCCCGACGATGAGTACGTCGCGTTGATGTGGTGTGTCACCGGTGGCGAGGATGATGGTGTTCCGTGTGCTGTCCGTGTCTTGTCCGACCCCGCGTATGACGACCCCGCTGTATTGCTGAAGCAGTGTTCCGCTGACTCTGTACACACCTGCCTGTAGCAGCAGTGTGCCGCGTATTCCGTCGGCATTGGGTGTGAGTGCACCGAGTTCGTCGATAGCCTGCTGGATATGGGCCGTGTTGTCTCCCTTGACGGGGCTGATGGTCTTCACTACCGGCACTTGCGGAATTTCCCTGTCTCCCCCGGCATAGCCGGCATGGCTGAAGTCAGGCAAGCAGAATCCGTCGGCATCCGGTTTGTACGTCAGGCTGCCGTCGGCCTGGACTTTGAGCAAAGAGGACTGCCATGCTCCGGCCTGGCAGCAGACAAGTGCAGCCACCAGTGTGGACAGGATGCGTCTGACGGATTTTGTTCGGTATGACATGTGGTATGCGTTGTTATGGATATGCTATTTAAGTCCGATGCCTTTGCCCTGCAGGCTGGACTTGGCCGACAGGCGGAAAGTCTTTTTCTCAAACTTCGGATTGTCGGTCACGGTGCTGGTAGCCTTGGCTCCACCCGAGGTGGCTATTTCTCCTGACAGGTAGACGCAGTTGTTGTCGGCAGTCTGTTCTGTGCCTCTCAGCCGAACGGCTGTCTTGGCAGAGGAGTTGCAGAAGATGTTGTTCAGGATGCGTACCTCCTTGATGCCGGTCTGGCGGACAATGGTCTGTCCTTCCCGGTCATTCACCTCGTTGATGACACAGTTGGAGATTTCGAGGCTGCCGCCCGATGTAGACTCGTCCTGCCCGAGGCGCTGATAGTTGATGAGCCATTGTGTGATGCGGTTGAACACGCTGTTGTTCAGGATGACGGTCTCGGCATTGTAATGACCGACGCTGTCTTTCTCCTCAGCCAGTGCGAAGCCTCTGAAACAATCGTGTATGTAGCAGTCAGTGATGACGATTGAGTCTGCAAATGTTCCGCCGTTGGCCTTGAATACTGCTCCTCCTTTTTCCACGTTGAAACCACTGATCTCACTGTTGCGGAGGAAGAGTTTATATCCGTGTGCATTCTCCTTGTTGGCTGAGAAGCAGTATTTCGCAGGATTGGCAGCATTGGTGTTGCCTTGAATGTTGACGCCGTCAATCGTGAGGGCTGCATTGTCATTCAGTTCAAACCCGATGACGGTCGTCGATTCGCTCTCGAACGTGATGACAGGCTTTGCTCCGTCGGCTGCACGGATGGTCAGGTCCTGACTGATGCGCATCTTCTTGGAGCAGGGATATGTCCCGTCTTGCAGGACGATGACGTCGCCGTTCTGGGCTTTCCTCACGGCTTTGTAGAGTGCATCGGCTTCGGGTTTTATGGTTGTTGTTTTTGCCGTGCGTGCCTTGCGCTGTGTGGGTTCGCTCGGTGTGAACCATGACGGGCCGCAGTTTTTGGCTGTGGCCATCTCCGGCATGTGTTTGAGATATTCGTCTGCGCCAATGGCATCAGCGGCTTTGACTGTCCCGGCAGAGCGCTGTGCGCTGGTCGGGATGAAGAGGTCGTTCCAGAAGATGTTGTCCACTTTGGCCTCCGGCGTGTTGTCAGCATCCTCTCCTCCGCCGAGCATGATGTTGCCTGTCATGCGCACGTCATAGCCTTTGTCGTAGTCTTTGACAATCTGCTCGGCATTGTAGCAATAGAAGAGGTTGTTGGCCATCAGTACGCGTTCGGGCTTGGCATCGCGGTCGCGGAAACCTTTGCCGACGCACAGTTCGACAGGATGCTGGCAGCTTACGAAGGTGTTGTTGTATATGTCAACGTCTTTTACCTGATTATATCCGTTAAGGGGTGAGTTGTAGATGCCGTTCATGATGGAAAGGGCAGAACGGAACTCTTTGCCGGCCAGTTTGTAGAACAGGTTGCCGTAGACTTTGTGTCCCTCATTGACGATGCGTACGCCGCCGGTGTGCTTCTTGTCATTGCCGATGAAGACGTTGCCGTCGACGATGTTGCGGTTGCCGTGGCGCAGCACAAGCGAGCCTTCGCATTCGTAGAAGGTGTTGCCCTCAATGCGATTCTCACAGCTCTTGACGGAGATAATCTCCACCTCTCCTGAGCAATGTTCGAAAAAGTTGCCCACGACCTGTGTCTGTGAGTTGCTCAGTGAGACGTGGCTCGTGCCGATGCGCATGGTCTCGCCTCCATTGGAGCCGAGCGGGACGCGATAGCCGAAGTAGTTGCGTCGAATCATGTGATGATTCTCCTGACTCAATGAGTCGTTGGGCCAGACGATGAACGTGGTGCCCTGATTGGTTTTGCCGGCAAAGTAGCAGTGCTCGACGGTGTTGTTCTTGCCCCACAGGCTGACCCAAGTGGTCTGCACGGTTTTGTCGGCAGGATTGATTTGCCGAAACCGTTCAGATGAACTACATTTGTGGTCAGAATAATAATTGATTTGTGCGATGAAGAGAATCTTTTACCTATTAGCCATAGGTCTGCTGGTCGCTTCGTGCAGAGGCGAAGAGGGTCCGATGGGTCCGCAGGGACCCCGTGGTCAGAACGGACTGGACGGCTCGGTGCAGATAGGCGTGTATGACTATTATGTCAGTTCATCAGAGTGGCTGAAGACAAATCAGTCAGACAACAACTACTGGTATGCGGATTTTGATATTCCTGAACTGACATCCGACATCTACAATAACGGCGTCGTGCAGATTTATCGCGAATATGACACGGGGACGGCAGATGCATCGCAAGTGCTCCTGCCTGCCACGCGTCATTATGAATACCTTCAGGACGAAGCCACCAATACGTGGGGCATCTACAGCGAGACGACCGACTACGAGTACTGGGTCGGCAGGTTCTCCGTCTACGTGACGCCCAATGACTTCAACTTCGACCTGGCTCCTGATGATATGCAGTTGCGCGTCGTACTGATGCGGTAGTACTTTGTGTTGCTGCGTGCCTGTGCGCCGTGTGGACGGCCGCAGGTTGTCTGTCAGTCTGCCATGCTCAATGAGGCTACGTGGAACTTCGTGCGTCAGCATCTTGATGACGACGTGCGTCGGTTAGCCCTTCAGGTCAGGCCCGAACAGGGCGTTGATCTGAAGCAGGCTCTACAGCAGATTGAAGGGCGGCAACTCACGCGGCAGAAACTCCCCACGATAAGCCGTCAGGCCGACTGGCTCTTTCCGCCGCGGCTGAACATCGAGCAGTGCTCTTCAGAAACCACTGCGGCCTACAAAGCCTCACTCCTGCAGGGACAGACCCTGGTGGACCTGACAGGCGGGTTTGGCATAGACTGTTACGTCGTGAGCCGGCGTTTCCGGCATACGGACTATGTGGAGCAGAACCCGGCACTGACCGAACTCGTGCGCCACAACTTCAGTTGCCGACCGGACATCACGCTGCATCAGGCCGACAGCACCGACTTTCTGAGCCGGCTGACGCATGCCGACTGCATCATGATTGATCCGGCCCGGCGTGACGACAGAGGGCGTAAGGTGGCGGCCCTGTCAGACTGTACGCCGGACGTGTGCGCACTGATGCCGCAGCTGCTTCAGAAAGCGGATCGGATACTGCTCAAGCTGTCTCCCATGCTTGACATACAGCAG
>JAFUXZ010000005.1 GCA_017470795.1 Paludibacteraceae bacterium | reverse complement strand
GTCACAAAAAATATACATCGAGACCTACGGCTGCCAGATGAACGCGGCAGACAGTGAAGTCGTGGCAAGCATCATGCAGACCGCCGGCTACGAACTCACCCAAGACCTCAGCAGCGCCGACCTCGCCATCCTCAACACCTGCTCCGTACGCGACAACGCCGAACAGCGCGTCCTTCACCGCCTGCAGGCCCTCAATGCCCTCAAACGCAAGAACCACCGCCGCCCCCTGATAGGCGTCATCGGCTGCATGGCCGAACGCGTGCGCGACGAACTAATCAGCCGACACGGCGTCGACATCGTTGCCGGACCCGACGCCTACACCGACCTGCCCCACCTCGCCGCCACCGCCGCACAAGGACACAAAGCCATCAACATCGACTTCAAAACCTCCGAGACCTATCAGGACATCCTGCCGGCACGCATCGGCAACCCCATATCAGGATACGTCAGCATCATGCGCGGATGCAACAACTTCTGCTCCTACTGCATCGTCCCCTACACACGCGGACGAGAACGCAGCAGAGACACCACCAGCATCCTGAACGAACTCAAAGACCTGCAGCAACGCAACTACAAAGAAGTCACCCTGCTCGGACAAAACGTCAACTCCTACCGCTTCACCCAGCCCGACGGCAGCATCACCGACTTCCCCGCACTGCTCGACATCGCAGCACGCACCGTCCCCGACATGCGCATCCGCTTCACCAGCTCACACCCCAAAGACATGAGCGACGAGACCCTCAACGTCATCGCCCGGCACCCCAACCTGTGCCGCTTCATCCACCTGGCCGTCCAGAGCGGAAGCAACAGCGTGCTGCAACGCATGAACCGCCACTACACCCGCGAATGGTTCCTCGACCGCATACACGCCATCAGACGCATCATCCCACAGGCAGCCATAGGAACCGACATCTTCTGCGGATTCTCAGGCGAGACAGAAGAAGACCATCAGCAGACCCTCAGCCTCATGCGCGAAGCCCGCTTCGACATGGCCTTCATGTTCAAATACAGCGAACGCCCCGGCACCTACGCATCACAACACCTGAAAGACGACGTCCCCGAAGAAACCAAAATCAGACGGCTGAACGAAATCATCGCCCTACAGACCGAAATATCCGCCGAAAGCCACCGACACGACGTCGGACAGATCCAGGAAGTGCTGGTCGAAGGCTACAGCAAGCGCTCACACGACGACATGTCAGGCCGGACAAGCCAGAACAAAGTCGTCGTCTTCCCACGCAGCGGACGGCACATCGGCGAGCTCGTACGTGTCAGAATTACAGACTCCACGGCTGCCACCCTGCTCGGACAACCCGTCGATGAGTAAAAATGGCACACCGCAGACAGCACAGCAGCCAAATGGTACAATCTTTGAACACACAACTCACGTCAAACCACACACATCATACAACAACATGGCAGAAAACACCGACATCGTCAAGAAAATAGTAGAAGGCATACAAGACAAAAAAGGCCGGCACATCACCTGCATCGACCTCACCGACCTGCACGACGCCCCGTGCAGCCACTTCGTCATCTGTGAGGGCGACTCCAACACACAGATTGGAGCCATCACAGAGTCGATCCGCGACCGCGTCCGCGACGACCTGCAGGAAAAACCCCTTGCCGTCGACGGACTCGACAACTGCCTGTGGGTCGCCATGGATTACGGCCAGATCATCGTGCATATCTTCCAGCGCGAACTGCGTACCTTCTACGACATCGAACACCTGTGGGCCGACGCCAAAATCACCGACGTGCCCGACCTGCTGTAAGACGGACAAGCCATACACAACCCAAACGACTAACAACAAACTGCACATGACCCCCAACAACCAACCCAACCCCGGCAACCAGCGCAACCCCAACAACAAACGACAGGGATTCAACATCACATGGATATACATCGCAGTGCTGCTTGTGCTGGTGGGCAGTTACTTCATGAGCGGGTCCACATCAGCCTCCTCAGAAAAAACCTACTCCGACGTGAAGGAGTATCTGGCACAGAACTACGTCGACGCCGTCACCATATACTCCAACAACACGATGGACGTGTACTTCAAAGAACGCTACATTAAGAAAGTGTTCACCGACAGCGAGTTGCGCAAGCAAGGCAGCGAGTACAAGCTGACCGTCAACATCCCCTCGGTCGACGCCATGAAGCAAGACCTCGACCAGATAGGATACACCGGAAAAATCCGCTTTGAAGACGGCAAGAACTACTGGTACGTCATCCTGATCAACATCCTGCCCATAGCCATCTTCATCCTCTTCATCGTACTGATGAACCGACGCATGATGGGCGGTGCGGGAGGCGCCGGCGTGTTCAACGTAGGCAAGTCCAAAGCTCAGCTCTTCGACAAAAACAACGCCAAAGTGACCTTCCGCGACGTCGCCGGGCTCGAAGGTGCCAAGCAAGAAGTGGAGGAGATCGTATCCTTCCTCAAAAACCCCAGGAAGTACACCGCGCTGGGAGGGAAGATACCGAAGGGCGCCCTGCTCGTTGGCCCTCCCGGAACCGGCAAGACATTGCTGGCCAAAGCCGTTGCGGGCGAGGCCGACGTGCCGTTCTTCTCGCTCTCAGGCTCTGACTTCGTCGAGATGTTCGTGGGCGTAGGAGCCAGTCGCGTTCGCGACCTCTTCCGCCAGGCTAAAGAGAAAGCCCCATGCATCATCTTCATCGACGAGATTGACGCCATCGGCCGGGCACGCGGCAAGAACGTCAACATCGGCAGCAACGACGAGCGTGAGAGTACGCTCAACCAGCTGCTCACAGAGATGGACGGCTTCGGCACTAACAGCGGCGTGATTATTCTGGCGGCCACCAACCGGGCCGAGATCCTTGACAAGGCGCTGCTGCGTGCAGGCCGCTTCGACCGTCAGATTCACGTTGAGCTGCCCGACATTGCAGAGCGTAAAGCCATCTTCCAGGTCCACCTGCGGCCGGTCAAGATCGACAACACTGTGGACATCGACTTCCTGGCCAAACAGACGCCCGGCTTCTCAGGGGCCGATATTGCCAACGTGTGCAACGAGGCAGCACTCATCGCTGCACGTGGCGACAAGCAGGCCGTCGGCAAGCAGGACTTCATGGACGCTGTAGACCGCATCATCGGCGGACTGGAGCGCAAGACCAAAATCACCACCGACGAAGAGAAGCGCTCCATTGCTTTCCATGAGGCAGGGCACGCCACGATTTCGTGGATGTTGCGTTACGCCAACCCGTTGGTCAAAGTTACGATCGTACCGCGGGGTGAGGCGCTCGGTGCCGCATGGTATCTGCCGGAAGAACGCCAGCTGACCAACCGCGACCACCTGCTCGACGAGATGTGCGCCACACTGGGCGGGCGAGCTGCCGAAGAAGTGTTTCTGCATCAGACCTCGACCGGTGCGCTCAACGACCTTGAGCGTGTCAACAAGCGCGCTTACGCCATGGTGGCCTACTACGGCATGAGTCAACGCCTGCCCAATGTCTGCTTCTACGACTCCACAGGGCAGTCAGAATATGGCTTCACCAAGCCCTTCAGCGAACAGACGGCTCAGACCATCGACGAGGAAGTCCGCGCCATCATCAGCGAGCAGTACGACCGCGCCAAGCGCATTCTGGAAGAGCATCAGGAGGGGCATCACAAACTGGCCCAGTTGCTCATTGAGCGCGAGGTGATCTATGCTGAAGACCTGGTGGAGATCTTCGGCGAACGGCCGTGGAAGTCGCGGCAGGACGAAGTGATTGAGGCCAACCGCAGAGCCGACGAGGCCGCCACCATGCAGCAACAGGACGGGCAGCAGGCTGGCGATGCCACTCCCATGCAGCAACAGGATGGGCAGAAGGCTGGCGATGCCGCATCTATGCAGCAACAGGACGGGCAGAAGGCCAACGAGACCGCATCAATGCAGCAGCAGGACGGACAACAGGCCGAAAATACTGCAGCGATGCAGCAGTAGGCCGGGCAGGCACGGACGGAGCTGCCTGAGCAGGGCGGACCGGCCGGGCAGACCCGGAATCTTTGATACACAACGGCTCAATATCATGACATTCAGACACACGCTTCCTATACAGCTCCGCTTCAGCGACACAGACGCGCTGGGGCATGTCAACAACTCAAGCTATTTTACTTTCTTCGACCTTGGCAAGACGCGCTACATCTGCGATGTGCTGGGCCGGCAGGTGCCTGCTCAGGACATGGGCATCGTGCTGCGTCATGCCGAGACCGACTTTCTGCATCCGCTTTTCTACACGGATGACGCATCAGTGCAGACGCGCCTTGAGTGCATCGGCAATCACAGTTTCACCCTCATGCAGCAGATTGTCAACAACCGGACGGGGCAGGTCCACTGCACGTGTCGCAACGTGATGGTCGGCTTTGATCCGGCGACCGGACTGTCGACCCCTATCAGCGACGAGCTCCGGCAGGCCATGACGCGCTATGAGGCGGACTCTGACGATGTGCAGAAAGGCTGAGGCAGCCGTCCGGACGCCTGTCACGCCGCCGGACGAACCGGCCGGACCTGTACTTCGGGCATGTTTTTTTCAACCACATAATCACAAATCATATACATCATGTTGAAGCGATTTTTATTCATCATCTCCGGCGCTTTGATAGGCCTGACGGCCATGGCGCAAGACATCCAGCCGCTTCCGATGGACCCCGACGTTCGCTATGGAGTCCTGGACAACGGTCTGACCTACTACATCCGGCATAACGAGCAGCCCAAGCAGCGTGCCGAGTTTCACATCGCACAGGCTGTGGGAGCCATCCTCGAAGAAGACAGCCAGAACGGTCTGGCGCACTTCCTGGAGCACATGGCCTTCAACGGCACGACGCACTTCCACGGCAAGGGCATCATCGACTACTTCAAGTCGATCGGCGTGAGCTTCGGCGGTGACATCAACGCCTACACGGCGCTGGACGAGACGGTCTACCGGCTGAGCAACGTGCCCACCGTGCGCGAGGGCATCATCGACTCGGCCCTGCTCGTGCTCCACGACTGGTCGTGCGACCTGTTGCTCGAGGGCGACGAGATTGACGCCGAGCGCGGTGTGATACGCGAAGAATGGCGCACGCGCTCCACTGCCCAGCGCCGCATGTGGTCGGAGTCGAACAAGCAGATGTACGCCGGCTCCCAGTATGCCAAGCGCGACGTGATCGGCGACACGGCCGTGATCAACAACTTCCCCTACGACACCCTGCGGGCCTACTACCACAAGTGGTACGGCCCCGACCTGCAGGCCATCATCGTGGTGGGCGACATCGACGTCGACCAGATCGAACAGAAAATCAAAACCCTCTTCGGCCCCATCAAGGAGCGCCCCAACCGCGGCGTGCGGCCCATCTACAGCTACGGTCAAAACACCGACCCGATCATCTCCATCGTCACTGACCCCGAGGCACAATACGCCCGCATAGCGCTGACGTATAAGCACGAACCGATGCCTAAAGCCATGCGCCTGTCACAGGTCGGCTTCATGGCGGGACTCTTCAACCAGGTCGTCCGCACCGTACTTGGATACCGGTTCAGTGAGATGACGCAGAAACCCGACTGCAACTTCATCCAGGGAGGTGGCGGATACAACGAGACCGACAGCAAAGGCGATGCCACATTCAGCCTCTACGTCATCCCCAAGCGCGGACACGAAGCACAAGCCATGAACGACCTGTTGCTCATGGCGCAGTCGCTCAAGCAGTATGGCATCACCTCGTCAGAGTATGAAAGAGCCAAGACCGACCTGCTCAACATGCTTGAGAAGGCGTACAACGAGCGCGACAACCGTACTAACATCCAACTCACACAGGAATGCATCCGCCACTTCCTTGACGACGAGCTGATGCCCGGTATCAGCATGGAATATCAGATGAGCAAAGCCATCGCCCCGCAACTTCCCGTGACGATAGTCAACCAGCTGATCAGCGAATACGTCTCCGACAGCAACCTCATCGTCTCCCTCCAGGGCTCAACCGACGCCGACCTGCCGACAGCCCAGCAGGTGCGCACCGCCCTCAAAGACGCACAGACAGCACACATCGAGGCACCCGTAGAAGAACGCTTCGACCAGCCCCTGATCAGCAAAGCACCCAAAGCCGGCAAGATCAAGAGCACCAAGCAGAACGCCGCCCTCGGAACCACCGAGTGGACCCTGTCGAACGGCACACGCGTAATCCTCAAACCCACGACCTACAAGTCTGACGAAGTACTGCTCTACGCCTACAGCCGCGGCGGAATGGCACGCGTCAAGACAGCAGACCTCTACTCCGCCGGACTGGCCTCGGACATCGTCGAATACAACGGACTGGGCAGCTTCAGCAACACCCAGCTGCAGAAACTGCTCACCGGCAAGACCGTCAGCACCTCCACCGCAATCAACAACTACTCCGAGACGCTCTCCGCCTCCTCGTCAGTCAAAGACATGGAGTCGATGTTCCAGCTGATCTACCTGACATTCACCGCCGTGCGCCAGGACGACGAAGCCTATCAGACACTCACCAACATGCTCAGCACCGCCCTGCAGAACAAGTCGGCCAACCCCAAAGCCGTCTTCAACGACAGCATCACGCTCAACATGTCAGGCCACAGCCCGCGCACCCTCACCTTCAACGCCGAAGACCTCAGCAAGGTCGACCAGCAAACCGCCCTGCGCATCTTTGGCGAACGCTACGCCTCACCGAGCGACTTCATCTTCTTCATCACAGGCAACATCAGCCCCGATGACGACGCCCTGCGCACAGCCGTATGCACCTACCTGGGCAGCATCAAGGCCGGCAAGACCGAGACATTCACCGACGACGGACAACGCACCCCGCGCGGACACATCACCTCATCCTTCACCCGACCCATGTCCACCCACCAAACGAGCAACTTCGTGCTCTATACCGCTCCGATGGACTACACACTGAACAACCGCCTCAACCTGCGCGTCCTCGCCGAGTGCCTCTCCGCCCGCTACCTGGAGAGCATCCGTGAGCGCGAAGGCGGCAGCTACGGCGTCGGCGTACGCGGCAGCGTGAGCGAGTACCCCGTAGCAGAAGCATCGCTGTACATGCAGTTTGACACCGACCCCGAAAAAGAAGAACGCCTGCTCAAGATCATCCACGACGAACTGGCCCAGATCGCCAAGGACGGCCCGCTCGACGACGACATGAACAAAGCCAAGGAAAACCTGCAGAAAGTATTCGTTCAGAACCAAGAACGCAACAACTTCTGGAACAGCACCATCCTCTACCGCTACTACATCGAGCAGACCAACTACCTGACCGACTACCTGCCCGCCGTTCAGGCAGTCAGTGCCGCAAGCGTGCAAGCCGCCGCCAAAGCCCTGATTGAAGCAGGCAACGTGATCGAAGTCATCATGGCACCCGAGCTGTAGCCCCGACGCCGCAACAGCTCCAAGCGCCACAACAAACGCACATCAGGCCCGGGACCAACCCTCCCGGGCCTGACGCATACCTGCCCCTGACGACGCACCGCCCACACAGGCCGCACAACAATTTGCCGTTTAGACAAGAAAACGTAACTTTGTACACCCTATCACACCCCATCAACCACGACTTTATCTGACAGAAAACCTATGATACTGGGCAAGACGCTGGCCGTTGTGATGCCGGCATACAATGCAGAACAGACCCTCCGGCAGACCTACGCCGAGATTCCGATGGATATCGTCGACCACGTAATCCTCACCGACGACCGCTCCGGCGACCGCACCGTAGAAGTGGCCCGCGAGCTGGGCATCAGTGAAATCATCGTCCACGACAAAAACCGCGGTTACGGCGGCAACCAGAAGACCTGCTACGACCGGGCCCTCGCCCTCGGAGCAGACATCATCATCATGCTCCACCCCGACTACCAGTACACCCCCAAGCTGATACACAGCATCGCCTACGTGATAGCCGAAGGCGTCTACCCCGTGGTCTGCGCCTCACGCATCCTCGGCAAGGGAGCACTGCGCGGAGGAATGCCACGCATCAAGTACGTTGCCAACCGCATACTCACCATGACGCAGAACCTGCTCCTGCACCAGAAGCTGTCCGAATACCACACCGGCTACCGCGGCTTCTCCGCCGAAGTGCTGCGCTCGGTCAACTACAGGCAAAACTCCGACGACTTCGTGTTTGACAACGAAATGCTCGCGCAGATCTTCTACCGCGGCTACGAAATCGGCGAAATCACCTGCCCCACGCTCTACTTCCCCGAAGCCTCATCCATAAGCCTCAGGCGGAGCGCCGTCTACGGGCTGGGCGTGCTGCGCGTCTCACTCACCTACCGCCTCTGCAAGTGGCACCTGACCAAATCACACCTCTTCGACAACCCCCAACAACAAAACGCATGAACACTGCTGCCGACCGCAAGTCGCAACTGTACACGCTGATGGCCCTCATTGTCATCAGCATCAGTTTCGCAATCACATACACCATGGTGTTTGACGCCAAGCTCGACCTCAACGGCGACAACGCCCACTACCTTACCCTGGCACATCATCTGTCAGACGGACAGGGCTACACGGAAGCGAACAGCCAGGGCGTCCTTACACCCGTCAACCACTTCCCCCCCGGCTACAGCTTCCTGCTGTCACTGTTCATGCGGCTCGGTATCGAGAGTGTCGTCTTTTTCAAAATCCTGAACGGACTGTTCATGCTCGCCGGCATCTGCCTGCTGGGATGGCTCACAGGCCGTCAGTCCGGCAACCCCTGGGTCGGATGGACAGCCGCAGCAACGCTAGCCGCCAGCGTACCAATGCTCCACTTCGCCTCCATGGTGATGTCTGAGATGGGCTACATGCTGCTCTCCGCCACATGCTTCGTGTGCGCCTACAAACAAAGTCAGACACAGACCACATGGTGGCGCAGCCCCTGGTTCTACGGGGCCATCCTGTCGTGCGCCGCTGCCTACTACTTCCGCACTGTGGCCATGTCGCTCATTCTGGCCCTGATTGTCTTCTACCTCTTCCGCAAGGAGTGGAAACAGGCCGGTGCGACGCTGCTCGGCATCATCGTGCTCAACCTGCCGTGGATCCTGCGCAACAAGGCCGCCGGACTGGAGTCGCGCTACTTCGGCACCATCATGACCGTCAATCCATGGCGCCCCGAATCGGGCTCCGTACAGAGCGTGAGCGACTTCATCGACAAGCTGATCAACAACTTCGACGAGACCGTCATCAAAGCCTTTCCGGACAGCCTGTTCCCCTTCTTCACCCCCGAATACTCGGCCGAGCACCCCTCGAGCCTCATCGCCGTGCTGGTCAGCCTGCTGCTGTTGGGCGTGATCTTCTACGGCGCCTGGACGCTGCGCGAACAGCGATGGATGATGATAGCCTACCTCGTGGGCAACATCGGCCTGTTCGCCCTGTGGCATGGCGGCAACGGCATCCGATACGTCGTGCCGCTGATTCCGTGGATTGTCTGCTGCTTCACTGCCGGCGTGTGGGGCCTGCTCCGACTGGTGTGGAAGACGGCTCCGAAGCCCGTCGTGCTTGCCCTGCTGATTATCCCGATGACGGCAGGAAGCGGGCTGAAGCAGCAACAGGCACTCGCAGCACAACCCTACCCCCCGCAATATGTCGACTACTTCGACATCGCCACGCAGATGCAGCAGCACCGCAGCGAGCACGGCAAACTCGTGGCCTGCCGCAAGCCTGAACTGTTTGCGATGTATGCGCCTGACGTACACACGGCCTACTATCTGTACAGCGACAAGCCCGACGAGGTCATCCGCGACCTGACAGAGCGCCGGGTGGACTACGTGATCCTCGACGCCCTGGGCTACAGCTCAACCGCGCTCTACCTCTACCCCGCCATACAGAAGTATCCCGAACTGTTCCCCGTGGTGCTGATGTATGACCGCAGTCACACCTACCTGCTGCGTTTCGACGCCGAGCGCGCCGCCCAGGTGCTGGCCGGAACCGCCACGCCGACTGCCACACCCGAACCGACTGCCGACGAGCCCTGACGATGAACCGCGCCGACATCAAGCACACCGCCCTGCAACTGCTGCGCTACATACTCAGCGGCGGGCTGGCCATGATTGTCGACAAATCGCTGTTCCTGCTCCTGTGCTCACTCATCGGGACCGGTGGCGCCGGCATCTACATCGCCACCACAACGGGCTATGCCGCCGGGCTGGTCATCACCTACCTGCTGAGCATCTGCTGGGTGTTTGACGAGCGACGGATCAGCAGCCGGCGCGTCGAACTGCTCATCTTCATCGGCATCGGACTGGTGGGGACACTCTTGATGAACCTGATTACCTACCTGCTCGGACGCTACACCGCGCTCCCCACTCTGGCACCCGTCCGACTCGGCCGGACAGAAATCGCCATCAGCGCCCAGCTCATCATCAACCTCTTGGCCACCGTCTTGGTGACGCTGTGGAACTTCCTCGCCAAGAAAATCATCCTCTTCAGCAAACCCAAATCCCGCCGGTAGCCCTCCGCACACCCCTCACCGGCCACATCCGCCATGCGCAGAATCATCAGTCTTTTCACCCTTTTATCCATCAACGCCATCATGAATGCACAGTCAGACCTCTGCAGCACACTCTCGCTGCGCCATCAGCATCTTTCAGTCATCGCCTGCCTTGAAGCCAAGGGCGACCTGCAGGCGCTCGAGCCGGCCCTGGGTCAGGCCCTCGACGATCATCTGACCATCAACGAAGTCAAGGAAGCGCTCTCCCAATTGTACGCCTACACGGGTTTCCCACGCTGTCTGAACGCGCTCGGGACGCTCCGGAAGGTGCTCGAGGCGCGTGCCGCAAAGGGCATTGCCGACCCTGAGGGTGCCGATGCGCTGCCCCTGCCGGCCGACTACGACGCGCTCCGTCAGGGCACACAGGTGCAGAGCCAACTGACCGGCGGGCCGTTTGACTACTCCTTTGCTCCGGCGGTCGACTATTACCTCAAGGCGCACCTGTTTGGCGACATCTTTGCGCGCACAATCCTCACGCCTGCCGACCGTGAGGTGGTCACCGTCAGTGCCCTTGCGGGCATGGAGGGCGTGGAGCCCCAACTCGCGGCACACGTGCGGGGAGCCGTCAACATGGGTGTGACGCACGACCAGCTCCGCAGCATCCCCATCGTGCTGGCATCCCGTGTCGGAGCTGTTGAGGCATGGCGTGCCGGCAAGGCCGTGCAGGACCTGCTCAACGAGCCGGCAGCCGGCGGCCGGCCTGTCGACTTCAGCATCTGGCCCAAGGGTGAGCCCAACACGGCCTACGCCCGCTACTTCACCGGCCGGTCATACATCGCGTCGTTTGCCGACCAGGCCGATGCGCCTGTCAACGTGACCTTCGAGCCTGCCTGCCGCAACAACTGGCACATTCATCACCACTGCGTGCAGGTGCTTGTCTGCGTTGCCGGCAGGGGCTGGTATCAGGAGTGGGGCAAGGAGGCCGTAGAGATGACGCCGGGCTGCGTGATAGCCATCCCTGAGGGCGTGAAGCACTGGCATGGTGCGGCACGCGACTCATGGTTTCAGCATCTGACCTACATGACCCACGTCGAGGACCAGGCCCGCACCGAGTGGCTCGAGCCCGTCGATGAGGAGGTCTACGGACCGCTCCGATAAGCCCTGACCGGTCAGCAGGACGGCCGCATACTGACGCGCACCGTCTCCGGCCGCTCTGTCGGCCCAACAGGCTGCCGGCATCAGGCATAGCGACAACATGCGCACCACAACAGCCCTCAAACACCGACACGCCCGAACGGTTTCTGCTCCGTCCGGGCGTGTCGGTTGTCTGTCGTGCGGTCTACCACAGCCTGCCAATCTCGGCCGCAGGATAGTAGTGAGCCAGCACAGTGCGGTAGTCACGGCCTTCGGCGGCCATCACGGCGGCCCCGATCTGACAGAGCCCCACGCCGTGTCCCCAGCCGGCTCCCGTCAGCACGTAACTGCCGTCGACAGCCCTGTCGATGACGAAGGCCGAGCTCTTCAGGTGCGTCTCTGACAGCAAGCGCCTGATTTCCAGCTCCTTGCCCACGACGACAGTCCGGTGCGAGCCGACAATCTTGAGCTGCTCAATGCGCCCCGACGCTCCCCGACGCATCACTGCCAGGTCTTCCACCGTCCCGATGTCCAGCCCGGAGCGGCGGTTGACAAGGTCGGTCAGCTGTTCGGCCGTGTAACGCACCTGCCAGCGGTAGAAGTCGGTCGTCGGCTGGTCGTACAGATTGAGCACGCGTGAGAGGAAGGTCCGGTCCTGCGTGTTGCAGAAGGCCCGGGGTGAAGAGGTGATCCAGCGGCGCGCCTGCGCTTCGTCGGTCAGGTCGGGAAGCGGCTGTCGGTCGGCGTCGCGGACAGGCTGCAGATAGTCGAAGGAGGTGTCAGCCCAGCAGGTCTGAAAACGCTCTGTGACGCCGCCGCAGCACTTGCTGAAACGTGCATCACACACCTGCCCGCCCGATGTCAGCACCTCGCCGCGTGTCTCCTGCACTGCGCTCACGGCGGCAGGCAGCAGTCGGCCGAAGCCCTGATAGCGCTGGCAGTGGTCGTCGGCACACACGTCGTATGCGCGGTGTGCGTCGCGCTCGTACCATCTGATCCACCGGCCTGCATCGGTCCGGCCCGTCGGCTCGGGGAGCACTGAGCGCTGCCCAAGGGCGTGCATCAGCCAGCTGCGCGATATCACGGCATGCGCCTTGAGAAGTTCTGACGGACTCTGTGCGCTCATCTCTGACGATATGACGCTCTGCAGATACTGCTCCGCACCAATCCGGTTGATGACGCCAATCCGGCCGGAGGCGACCGTGAGTATGAGCGTCCCGAAGAACTGCTGCTCCTCCGTCTGCTGCCAGTGGAAGCCCTTGCCGATGCTGACCGACGACAGGCTGAAGAAGTCGGTATGCGAGCGGGGTGTGAAGGTCAGACGCGCATGCAGCCGCCCGTTCCACAGAATCAGACCCTGCTGCAGCACGCACACTGCCGGGCCGCTGACCGGTCCGTCGGGCGCGTCATAGCATCCGTGCAGACAGAACGTCACTTCGTCTGCCTGCATCACGCCCACATGAATCTCTGGTTCCTGCTGCTTCATCGCACACCGCCGTCGGCACCGCGTGCCGCCGGTCCGCGCCTGTGGCGTCAGGCCGACAGGTTCTTGCTGATTCGGGCCAGCAGTTCGATGGTCCGGATCTTGTCTTTATAGAAGTTGTTTGCATTGACGCGCCTGATGTCCAGGTCGGCGTCGGAGTTGCCCTCCCAGCGGCGGCAGTCGTAGATTACGTCGTAGATCCGCCCGATTTTATAGTCGCGGCTGATGCGCAGGCCTACGGCATAGTCTTCGCCATACTTCGTGGTGGGGAAGTTCAGTTGCCGCAGCAGTGGCGTGAAGAAGCCCCGCGGCGCCCCCAGTCCGTTGATGCGCAGCGCGTTGTTACGCCCGTTGTCTTCAGTCCACTCTCTGTGGTCAATCACGCCGGGCGGGAGTGTCTGCATCTTGAAGTCGACCATCCGGTAGGTCCCCACCACCATGGCGCACTGCTGACTGTAGAACGCATCGACGAAACGCTGCACGGTATGCTTGTCTGAATACAGGTCGTCAGAGTCGAGCTGAAGGGCAAAGCGTCCGCACGCCGGATGATGAAGGGCGACGTTCCAGTTACCCCCTATGGCGTGGTAGGTCCAATCCTGACGGATGAACACAAGGCGTTCGTCCGACTCAAACCGGCGTATCACGTCGACCGTACCGTCTGTGGAGTTGTCGTCCACAACGATGACGTTGTACTTAAAGGTTGTCTCCTGGTTCAGCGCAGAGCTGATGGCATCGGCTATCGTCCGCACCCTGTTGCGACACGGAATGATGACCGAAGCTTCATATTCGAAATCGCCCGCCTGCAGGTTGACCGGCCTGAAAACGGGTGCGAGCCATGCTCCAACGGCTTTCAGGTGGTCCGTACAGGCCTGCTCCATCTCAATCTGGACGGCGCGGTTCTTCGGATCGACGTAGTCAAACTGCTTCTCGCCCGAACGGCGCGTGTCCGACTCGATGTCGTAGTAGCAGTATTCGCTCACGTGCTCCAGACGATGACGCTGCGAGAGCCGCAGGCGCAGGTCGTACAGGCCGGCATACCGGTAGTCGGTGCTCATGCTGCCGACAGCCTCGCGCAGGTAGTCAGAGCGGTAGAGCAGCACGGAGCCGAAGTCGAAATCGTCGCGCAGGGAGCCGGCCTGATAGTCTGTCACGGGAGCCTCGACGCAGGTGTCGGCATGGAGGTTGAAATGGTCGGCATAGACCAGTGCGGCATCGGTGTCGACCATGACCTGCACCATGCGTTCGAGTGCATAGTGCACGAAGCGCAGCTCGGTGTACTTGGTGTAGACCAGCGTGTAGGGCGTGTCGGCAGCGTTGGCAATAGTGCGCACGGCAGCCGTAGAAGCGAGCGAAGGCACGCGCATCAGCCGGCAGCCGGCAGGCACTGCGACCTCGTCAGCGCCGGTGTACAACAGGAAGATCTGATTGACGGCCGAGGCGTCACGCAGACGCCCGACGGTGGCCTTGACCTGCTCGTCCGACTGATAGGGGATGAAGCAGTTGATGCCGTTCTGATTGATAGAGTCCATAGCGGGGAAAGAAAGGGGGTTGTTGGGTTCAAAAGTCGGTGTTGCGGAGCACGGGCGGCAGGACCGTCAGAGGCGTGCACCAGGCAGCGGTCTGGCGCCCGGCAGGGGTTATATCACGATCTTGTAGGCTGCGTGATCGACCGTCAGCACATACACGCCGGCATGCGGCAGACGGATGGTCAGTTCAGACGTGCCGGCGGTCAGCTGATGCAGCCGCTGACCGTTCAGCAGGCACACGCGCACCTGCTGCCCCACACGCAGTCCCTGCAGGCTGAGCAGCCCATCGTGCACCGCGTAGCGCAAGCCGTCGGCAGCTGCTGTCTGAACAGCCGATGAGGCCTGCAGGGTGGTAACCTCGATCTCGTCTGTCTCCTGCGCCTCTCCGTCAATCCTGACGGTGTAGTAGTAGGTTGTCGAGGGGGCAAGCCCCGTCACGTCAAAATGCGTCGCCGAGCCCACTTCCGACGGAAATCCGCTGACAGAGGTACGCACCTGCTGCTCACCCTTCACCTCAGTGCTGATGCTGTTCAGGTAAACGCGCAGCTTGGCTGCCTCATTGCTCAGCGAGAGGCTCGCCGTGTTCGTACGCAGCGCTTCCGGGATGTCGACCACATAGTCGGTCCACTGCGCCGTCAGGTCAATCGCCGCGAGCTTCTGCCCGTCGACCGACACAATCAGGCGCGCTCCCGCGTCGTTGCGATAGTAGCATGCAGACACCACGATGGCATCGACGCCCGTGAGGTCGGTGATCGGATAGCTCAGCGTGCCGACCTTGCTCGAGGAGCCCAGCCGGATGGCCTGCTGGTTCTCATAGGTCTCAAAAGCGGTGTAGCCTGCGGTCATGCTGCCGGCACGCGTGGAGCCGTTGATGTCGTCCATGATGGTGCGCACAGGCTCCGACTGCGTGCCTTCATAGGTATATACGTCAAGCACATAACGGCTTGCGCCCACATCCATCCAGCCGGCCTTGAAGCCGTGCGCGGTGATGTCGGCAGCCGGCAGCGCATGGAAGAAGCACTGCCCCACGACCGTCAGACGGCGCGGCTCAAAGGCTGCATCTTTGCTCTCGATGGTCAGCACAGCCTGCTGCTCGCCCAGCCGCGAAGGACTGAAGGTCAGCACGACGGGCGTGCCCTGATTGGTCTGCTCGGCGGTCAGCTCGGCCTTGTCAAGCTGCCAGTCGGACGAGGCGTCAAGACTGATCTGCACGCCGGAAGACAGGTTCGTACCGCGTACGTTCACCTCCTGCCTGACGGCCTGACGGAGCGCATCGGCTTCGATGTAGAGCGTCTGCTGTGCCGGCTCAACAAGCATCGGCATGCACTGGCCGCTCAGCGTGATCACGCGCTGCCCCACCTCTGTGCTCGACAGCGTGAGGACGGCTTCGTGCGTCCCCGTCTGTTCGGGCGTATAGCTGACTTCAAGCTGATAGCCGCTCATGGCCTCTGCCGGAGTGATGACAGCAGCCGACGACGCAAAGGCGGCACCGGCAGCGCGGCTGACACTGACGGTGAGGGGCTGGGTGAGGTTGATGCCGGTGACGCGGACCGTCGACACAACACGCTGACCCAGATTGGCCGAGCCGATGTTGACGACACTGCCGGCAACGGGAGCCGTGAGCAGGGGGTCGTTGGAGACGACGCAACCGTCGCCGTCCTGATAGTTGTCTGCAAAGGTGGCCTGGAGAGCCGACAAGTCAACCTGCTTGTCTTTCTGCGTTCCCCACAGGTATTCGGCCAGGCAGGGGTAATCGACGAAGGGGTTGCGGTTGCCCTGCATGGCCTCAATGCCGTTGTTGCGGTCGATTTCTTTCTGTGAGACAGGGTCCTGACGATGCCACTTCATGAGCAGCAGCACGCCATATTCCGTCAGGCCATAGTTGCCGCCTGAGGTGAAGTCGGTGTTGAAGATGGCGGCTCCGTTGCCCGACGTGAAGGCCTTTGAGCCTGCATACTGAAGAACCATGGCCATGTAGCCACGGGCAAAATCGCCCTTGTACTCATCAATCGGCTCGAAGACCTTGCCCGAATAGGCCCCAAGCGTGTTGTTGCCCAGCTTGCTGCCGTTGTAGGTATAGGTGGCCGAGCCGACCTCGCCGAAGGCGTTGTTGGAGCGCATGCCGTTCACCTTGCCGTCGGTCGGGACGACATGAAACAGGTTGGCACCCGGACCGGACGTGCTCCCACCAAACCAGCTCTTTGGAAGGGAGTGTTCTCTGTTGTAGCAGTCGCACTCGGAGGAGTAGTTGCCGCATTTCTGCGAGGGCAGGAAGTTGCAGCCGCCGTACATGTCCCACACGTGCCCGTCGGCCGTGTAGTCGGTGACTTCATAGGCCGTGAGCAGGGCGTTGTACGACAGCTGTACGAAACCCGTGTTCAGACGGGTCTTGAGCGCATTGAACAGGGTAGCGCCCGCCTTGCCGTCAACACCGGCATAATAGGCAGGGTCTTTGGGAGCTGCCCACAGGCTCGCAGAAGCAAGCAGCAGGAGGGCAAGAGTATGTTTTCTCATGAAGGATCAGATTTGTAAAGACAAAGATAGTGCATGAGCCCGATTTGTCAAAACGGCAGCGAACGGACCAGAGCCTCGACGACAGACGGCAGATACTGCTCTTCAAGCCGACGGACCTTGCGCTCAATGTCTGACACGCTGTCCGACGGCTCGAGGGCGGTTGCATACTGCGCGATGACCTGCCCCTCGTCATAACGTGCCGACACATAGTGTATCGTGATGCCGGTCTGACGCTCGCCTGCGGCCTTGACGGCCTGATGCACATGATGCCCGTACATCCCGCGACCGCCATACTTGGGCAGGAGCGACGGATGAAGGTTGACGATGCGCCGCTCATAGGCCCGGACCAGAAAGTCAGGTATCAGGGCGAGAAAACCGGCCAGCACAATGAAGCGCACACCGTAGCGGTCAAGCAGCCCCAGCATCACCGCCGGGTCGGCAAGCCGGTCGCGCGTCACGACCTCCGTCGGCACGCCGAGCCGCTCCGCACGGACCAGTGCATAGGCATCGGGACGGTTGCTCAACACCACCCCGACACGCGCAGCCGACGACGACATGAAGTGGCGAATCAGACGCTCGCAGTTGGAGCCGTCACCCGACGCGAAGACCGCGATGCTGACGCAGTGGCTGTCAGCGGCAGGCGGCAGTGTAGATGCTGTGTTCATACGCACAAAGTTACCGCTTTTTCACACATCTGCCCAAACAGCCCGCCCGACGGCCGCTCCGCATCGCACGACGAGCCCTTGGACAAACCGTCGGTATGCAGGCCCGGAGCAACGCCGGCCATCATCAGAGCCCCGCGCCGCAGGAAAGCCTCAGCACGCCCCCTGCATACAGACAGCAGACACAAAAAGACTGAAACAGAGCGCATCACATCCGCAAGTACATGACATAATCAGTCAGCAGCAACTTTTACTTAAGCCATGCACTCCAACGGCCAGTTAGCAGCAGCCTTTGCTGAAGCTATGCACCACAACGGACGGTCAGTGCCGACTTTTGCTTAAGCCATGCACCCCGACAGCCTGTCAGCGATAATCTCCGTCAAAACCATGCACCACAACGGCCGAAAAGTGCCGACCACCGCTGAAGCCATGCGTCCCGACGGCCTGTCAACAACAAAAAAACCTCCGCCACAACAGCGTCGTGACGGAGGAAAAAAATGTTTGTGTTGTGTTTGCTCCTATATATAATGTATACGGTAGCCTGAAAGTAAAGCCGCTCAGCGGACAATCTTCATCGACGATGTGGCCGTCTGAACCAGATAGACACCGCGCGGCAGTGACTCCATGTCGAGGTCGGCATTGGTGAAAGCAACGCGACGACCCTGCATGTCATACAGATAGATGAAGACCTGACGGTCGTTATGCAGTACGCGTCCGTCAAACCAGATGCCTTCAAGGGCAACCTCGTTGAGGCCTGTCGAGCTGTTGTTGATCACGACCTTGTAGGTGCGTTTGTTGATGTAGTCGCTCACGACGTACTCTATCGGGAAGGCAAACGACTGGCTGAAGTCGACCGTCTCACCCGAACCGGGCGTTACGATGGTGTGCTGCTGGTCGGCCAAGGTGATGACCGGAGCCAGAGCGGTGATGTCGAGCGTGTGTGAGACATGGAGGAAGATTGAGTCGCGGCTGGTGTAGATGGCGGCATTCTTCCCGTTGACAGAGAAGGTGGTAATCTCAAGGGTCGGCAGCGAGACGTTGCTTGCCTCCTGACCGATGACGTAGTCGACAGCATTGCGCAACAGAGCCTTGCCGGCATTGCTGATGTAGGCATAGCTGCGTGCTGCGTAGGGGATGAGCATATAACGGCTCTTGAAGCCCGCATGACGCACGTTGCCCGGCACCTCGTGGACGGCCACGCCCTGCTCGTCCTCGCCACGCTTCTGCGCAGTAGCCAGGCAGTAGGAACCCTGCAGCGTGACAGTGGCGCACTGCAGACCACGCAGGTCAACATCGGACATCACACTGACGGTTGTTCCGGACAGGCCCTTAAACACCGGGTGCGAGGGCTGCGTGATGTGAATCTCGGCCGTAGTCTGTGAGCCGTTGTCGCCCGAACCCCAGTTGAGTCGACTCGGGTTGTAGGTGAAGACTTTCATGTTGACGATGGGTTTGTCCACGTTGTTCAGCACGTTGAGCACTTCGGCATCAGTAGCATCGACGCTCTCCGAGATGATGATGGCGTCATAGGACATGTAGGATGCGGCGTCCTGAGCCTTGTTGACAACCTGCCTGGGCGTAACATCGTAATAGCTGCCGAGATAGTCGACGACGTAGCGGTCGTCTGCGGCATTGGTGTTGCTGACGCTGTTCGTTCCGTCCTCACCGTTGAAGAGGTAGAGGACAGCCTTGGCGGTCGGATCAAGAACGGTGATCTGTCCGTTTGCAGTGACGTCAGGCCCGGTGTAGCCTGCCTGTCCCTTGGCGGTGAGGCTGAAGTCGAAGACCTGCGGATAGGTTGACGCGTTGACGTTGGCCGTGCCGCTGATGGTGAAGGTGCCTGCTGCGGCGTTGAAGGTGCCGATGATGCCGTTCGGCAAGCCGGCTGCCGTCACGCCGGAGGCGTATTTGACGGTGTACACGATGCTGCCCAGCACGTTGTGGTCCTTGACTTTGGTAATGACGTTGTCAGGAGCGGTAAGGAGCGGAGCGGGATAGATCACGTTCAGTGTTCCTTGAATGGTGTTGCCGCCTTTGACGCTCACCGTGAATCCGTAGCTGCCTGCCGCGGTGGGCGTACCGCTGATCTCGACGCGGTTGGCGTCGTTGTCCTGTGTAAACTGCAGGCCGGCGGGTTGAGTGGTCCATGTGGTGACGACGTCAGCGTCATCCACAGCGTCGTAGTCGAAGGTGAGGCCGGATGCGGCGTCGTTGATGGGGGTGGTGAGGGTGATGCTGGCAGGGGTGGTGCCATCGGGGGCGAAGATTTCGGTCTTGACCGTGAATGTGCCGGTCAGTGCGCTTGTCTCGGTGCTGCCCTGCATGGAGGCAATGCGGTAGGTGTATGTGCCGACGGGAAGCATCACGTTGCCTTCAACACGGGCGGTGTCGCCGGAGCTGACGACCGGGTTGACGGCAAGGCCTGAAGCGGCGGTGACATCTTGGCTGGCGGCGTCAAGGACGGTGAGTTTCCACGTGCCCTGTGAGCCGTTCTTCATGCGGTAGGTGATGGGTTCGAGGGGCTTGGTCTGGTTGACTACCTGCGACTTGTCATCACCACTGAGGTAGCGGACGCTCGGCTGGTTGCTCAGTCGGAGTGACCAGGCGTAGAAGCGGCTCGTACTGCTGCCGGTGGTATAGATCTTGATCAGGTGCTCCCCTGTACTGATGTCGAAGGAAACCACGTGTTTGCTCGTCGAGGGCGTGATGGTCTGCGGTTTGCCGTCGATGTCGACCATCACCCACTTGTCTTTGTTCGTGGCATTGTCCCTGACCAGCATGCGGAACTGGTCGTAACCTGCGATATGCATCTCGATGACTGCGGCGTCTGTGATTTTGTATTCGCGCCCGCTGAAGGTAAACTCTTCTGCCGTCTCCGAGGTGCTGGAAGTGTTAGCGCTTGACGTGCCCGACATCCATCCGTCAGTGGCAACGAAGTCGGTCGTTGTAGCCTTGCTCGCATCGGTCACGGAAGTGCCGTTCTGCGTCACGATGTTGACATTACTGCTTGCGTCACGGTTGATGTAGTATGTCTCATACTCGCGTCCGTTATATTGGACTAACGGGGTGTTGTAGCCGCCGAGTCCGCCGGCAGCTTCGTATACTTCCGGCTGGTGCAGTGTGAGGGAAGTGGACGGCACAGGATCGTCGGGCTTAGCCTGCTGACTGAACTGCACGGTATAGGTCTGGGTGGTTTTGCCGTCTTCGGCAGTCACCAGGACGGTTGCCCGGCCGGTTACGGAGGGGGCTTGGGTGATGCTCACCGTGGCTTTGCTGTCGTTCGCAGTGGCCGTAACGGACGGGATGCCGGTTGCATCGTAGGAGACGGTGTAGGAGTATGCTGTTGTGGTTGAAGTGAATCCGCTGACGGTGGTGCCGCCGACTTTGAGGTCTTTGAGTGTGGCATCGGTCGAGGCGGTGGCTGCCGCTACGCTGATGGTGACGGTGTAGGAGGTGGTCTTTGTGCCGTCGGTGACGTTGTAGGTCACGGGGCTGCTGAAGTTCTGCGCTCCGGTGGGTGTGTAGCCCGTTGCGTCGGCGGTGGTGACGGTCGGGGTGAGTGAGGTGAGGCTTGTTCCGTAGGGGAGCGTGGCCTTGATGGTGTGGGCGGTCTGGTCGATGGAGGCTGTGACGCCGCTGATGGTGAAGTTGCTGATGGTCGGCGTGGTGGGCTCGGGGTCGCTGTCTTTGATGCTTACTGTCACGCTGACGACGTAGCCGGTCTTGCCTTCGCCGTACTTGCTGCCTTTGGAGTCAAAGGTACGTGCAGACTCATTGATGGTCACCTGACGGTACATGCGGGCGGCTTTTGTTCCGGCGGGCACGCTGACGGCGGTGCTGTAGCTGGAGCAGTCGCCGTCATAGGAGTCGAGCGTGACCAGCTGGCAGGCGTCAAAGGTCGACAGGTTGAAGGCTGTCTTGTCCCACGTGATGAGAGGCATGTCGGCTGTTGCCGAGCTGTTGCTTGTGCCTTCGAAGGTCAGCCCGGTGATGTCGGCTGTCGAGGAGATGTGCAGGTAGTAGGTGTCGTAGTTCTTGCCTGCCGAGTTTTTGATTTCGATGAGGTTTACCTTGTATGCTTTTCCGCTCAGTTTGCACACCTGTTTTTCGCTCAAAGAGGTGTATGCTGTCTCTACCTTGACGCCGTCTTTGGTTGTCCCTGCAAGGATTTCAGAAGCCGAGAAGGTGACGTCTTTGGCTGACATGCCGATGCTCGTCAGGGCGATGAGTGCCGTTGCGACGAGGTGTTTGAAGGTATTCATATCTTAACGTTTGAATGTTTTTCGTGTGTCTTTAAGTGCATGCTGCCCCTAAGGGGCCTGAAAGCGCATGTTACGGATGCAAAAATACATCAATCGCCTTGATGCATCCGTGTATTTTTTGACGCATAAAGGCGATTTTTTGAACAGCCGCTACTCCGTCCGGCAACAGGCGGCCGAAGCACTGACTGCGGCAGCAGCCGACCGCGGTGGGGGCTTACTCGTCGGCTTGGAAGTCGCGCTCGACAAAGTGTATCTCGTAGTCTTCCACACTGCCTCCTGCGAAGAGGCCTCCGGTGGTTGCCGTTCCCAGAGCGGGCACGGTGACCACGAATTTGGTCCATGTGTCGTACGACCTCCTGACGCCGCCGACGAGCAGGGGCGTGTCGGTCGTGTTGCGGATGGCAAGGCATTGGGTGCCGCCCCAACCGTCTTCTTCGATATTGGCTGAGATGCAGTCGTTGTAGCGCCCGGTCTTTACGATGTCGACACCTTTGCTGGCAAGAAAGTCGAGTTTCCAGTCCAGATCTTCGTCGGCGAGCGTGTAGGTGACTTCGACTCTGGCATCAAAGCCCAACTCGCCGCCCGTGAGCCTCATCTTGAGGTCTGCCGTGTAGAGGCCGTCGGTCTGATTCGTGTTGAGGCGCTGGATGTTGCTGATGCGCCATAAGCCCAGTCTCCATTGTTG
>JAFUXZ010000089.1 GCA_017470795.1 Paludibacteraceae bacterium | reverse complement strand
TGACCAACTTCGTGGAGCAGGTAGGCGACAAGTATCTGGTATTCACATCGATACAGATGCCGCTGGAGAATCTGAAGACCGTCAATGACAATCTGGCAGCTAAAGATCACGCTATCGTTGTCGACCCGTTCTATTACACAGGCAATATGGTCGACCTGCTGCACGATGACTTCAGTCGCGTCCTGAACATCTCCATGCTGTTTGTGTTCATCGTGTTGCTGCTGTCGTTCCGCAACGTCTTTGTCAGCATCATAGCATTTCTGCCGATGACACTGAGCTGGTATGTCGTACAGGGCATCATGGCGATATTCGGCATCGATTTCAACCTGATCAACATTGTCATCTCCACCTTCATCTTCGGTATTGGCGTCGACTACAGCATCTTCGTCATGGACGGCATGCTGGCGGGCGTCAAGAGCGGCGACACGCAGCGCCTGCTTTATCACAAGACAGCCATCCTGCTCAGTGCGTTCGTGCTGATTGTGTGCATGGGTTCGCTCATTTTCGCTGTGCATCCGGCGTTGTCAAGCGTGGGTGTTCCCGCGCTGACAGGTATGATCTCGACCATACTGCTGACCTATACGCTGGAACCGTTCCTGTTTAACCTGCTGATACAGACACGCTTTGGCAAGCGCGTGATAGAGCGCACCAAGGAGTAGACCCCTGCCCCGGCGGCAGCACCCCGCGCCCTGCCTGCAGGGCAGGAAGGACTGCGCGGCATTACAATGGACTGCATGATTGAGATACGTTCGTGGCTGCTTGCGCTCGGCGTGATGCTGCTGCA
The DNA here is from genome assembly GCA_017470795.1 of Paludibacteraceae bacterium. Lineage (GTDB taxonomy): Bacteria > Bacteroidota > Bacteroidia > Bacteroidales > Paludibacteraceae > RGIG4928. The sequence continues at coordinate 1,734 of JAFUXZ010000089.1, read as the reverse complement.
GGTGTCATGCTGCCGCACGCCGGCCGCTGCCGACAGCACGGCAACGGCTGACGAATCACCTGCCGACACCTGCCTCACCGACACCGTGCCGCCCGCATGCTCCGTGACGGCGGAGGCAGCGACATGGCAGGCAGGCATCGTGCTGGACCCGCTGACGATACAGAAGCTGAATGCCGACAGCCTGTTTAAGATACGGGCTATCGACAGCACGCTGCTGCAGCGCATCAGCGGACGCTCCTATCAGCCCGGACTGGGGCTTCACGTGAGCCGGCTGCGCTATCTGCAGCTGCTCCACATCAATGCCGAGGGCCGTACGCAGACCGGCGAACTGATCTGCAACCGGCGCATCGCATCAGACCTGCTGCAGATATTCCGCACGCTCTATGACTCGGCCTATGTCATTGAGCGCATGGTGCTTGTCGATGATTATGAGGCTGACGACCTGCGGTCCATGGCGGCCAACAACACGTCCTGCTTCAACTACCGCACGGTCAGCGGCACTGGCCGCCTGTCGCGTCATGCCACCGGCATGGCCGTCGACATCAATCCGCGCTACAACCCCTGCATCGACCTGCGCTCAGGCAGCGTCCAGCCCGCGGCGGGTGCGCCATACGCCCACGACAGGGACACCTGCACGCACCCGATGCTGATTCGCCGCGGCGACCTGTGTCACCGCCTGTTCAGGCAGTATGGTTTCAGATGGGGAGGCGACTGGCCGGCATCGGTCGGCAAACGGGACTACCAGCACTTTGCGCGCTGACAGTCGGAGCAGACGCTTACTTCGCGGCAAGACCGTAGGCCGCATCACGCACCCAGGCAGCCCACTGCCGGGCTGTCAGCCGCTGGTCAAAAGTCTGCCATGCGATGGGCTCGCCGATGATGATGCGAAATGATGCGTTGCGTTGGTTGAACATCTCACGCGCCAGCAAGATCATCTCGATATTGCTGCGCACACCCAGACGCTTGCGCACCTGCGACAGACGGTAGAAGAAGTTTGAATTGCGGCCCTCAAAATAGACCGGCACGATGTCACGCTCATACTCGACAGCCTTCTGCACGAAGCTCTTCTTCCACTCCAGGTCCTGAATGCGCCCGTTGATGCGCCGAGAGCAGGCGCCGGCAGGAAAAGTCAGCAGCTGCATGTCGGAGGCGTAGGCGCGGTCGGTCAGACCGGCCAGGCCACGCGACTGACGCCCGATCTTGTTGACCGGCATGAAGTAGTGGCGTATCGGCGTGATATACAGCAGGATGTCATTGACAAACGTACGTATCTTGTCGTCATACAGGCGGCTCAACTGCTGCAGCATGATGATGCCGTCCAGCCCACCCAGCGGATGATTGGAGGCAAACAGATAGCGCCGGCTGGTGTCACTGACATGCTCCAGACCCACCACCTCGCTGCGGATGTTGAGATGCTCGGTCATCAGGTCAAGAAAGTCAATGCCCGTGCGGTCATCACTCCCGGCAAGAATCTCGTTGATCTCGTCCAGCCTGACCAGCCGGCCCACCAGCCGCATCAGCCACCGCGGCACGTGAGCCTTCGGCATCTTGGTGCGCACCACCTCCTCCAGGTCTATGCCGCGGAGGGGCTCGTCGGGCATCGTGAGGTCATCGCCCGCATCGAAAGCCACGGCATTCAGCCGGTCGGCTATCAGTTCGTCGGAGACGACCGCATTGGCATCCTGATGTTTCGCATGTCTGTCCATGACTTCAGCGCTGATTATAATGCAAATG
>JAFUXZ010000088.1 GCA_017470795.1 Paludibacteraceae bacterium | reverse complement strand
TTCAACAGTCTGAAGTATATAGAGAACGTTGCAGAGTCGAAAGCGCTGAATACAGACCCATTCCCAAGTATTATCATCTCAGCCAGCGGGATGCTTGAAGCCGGTCGGGTAAAGCACCATGTAGCCAATCATATATCCGACCCGAGTACTACAGTCATGATTGTCGGCTATTGCACTCCGTCGTCGCTCGGCGCGCGCATTCAGCGTCCCGGCCTGCGGCAGATTTCCATCTTTGGCGACATGTATGACATACGTGCGCGAATCACAAAGCTGGAGGGCTTTTCCGGGCATGGTGACTACCAGGAGATGATAGATTTTCTCTCATGTCAGGATAAAGGCAGTATCAAGAAAGTGTTTCTTGTACATGGTGAGAAACAATATCAGGATCAGTATCGGCAGCACATGGAAGAAGCCGGATTCCATGATGTGGAAATCCCTGAGCCACAGTCGGTATACGAACTCTGAGCACAAGGCTCATGCACCTGCCCCCGAAAAAGGGGCTTTATGCCCGGAAAGTGTCTGAGAAAATCAGTACCTTTGCGCAATAATAAGAGAGTAACAAATTACATGGGAAAAATTATTTGTCTGGCCAATCAGAAGGGAGGAGTAGGGAAGACGACCACCGCAATCAACCTGTCGGCGGCCCTCGCTTCCATGGGTAAGCGAATCCTTCTGGTTGACGCTGATCCACAGGCCAATGCATCATCGGGTCTTGGGGTGGATATACGCTCCATCAATACGACAATATACGAATGCCTCGTCAATGAGATTCCTTCATAGCAGGCGACACTTGCCACTGATGTTGAGAATCTGTATATCATTCCGTCGCATATAGATCTTGTCGGGGCTGAAATTGAAATGATTAGCCTGGACAACCGTGAGACGGTTCTGCGTCGTTCCCTGCAACAGGTCAGCGGCGAGTATGACTATGTCATCATCGACTGCTCCCCATCGCTGGGATTGATAACAGTCAATGCACTCACGGCATCTGATTCTGTGATTATCCCGGTCCAATGTGAGTATTTCGCCCTTGAAGGCATCAGCAAACTGCTGAATACAATCAAGATTGTAAAGTCAAAGCTCAATCCGTCGTTGTCCATAGAAGGCTTCCTGCTGACAATGTATGACGCGCGTCTGCGCTTGTCAAATCAGGTGCTTGAGGAAGTGCGGCGTCATTTCGGAGATTTGGTATTCAAAACCGTAATCAGCCGTAATGTGCGTCTCAGTGAGGCTCCAAGTCATGGAAAACCCATCATCACGTATGATGCAGACTCGCGAGGAGCAGCTAACTACACAGATCTGGCCAAAGAGTTGGACGGCCGCAACAAATAATATCCGGACACATCAACAGAAAGCGATAATAACCACATGGCAAAAACAAATCCAAATCGCGGACTTGGACGCGGCCTTGATGCGCTGATTGACACCATGAACATCCAGACGGGTGGCTCATCATCAATTCATGAGGTGGAACTGAATCTGATTAAACGGAATCCGAATCAGCCGAGAACTCATTTCGACCAAGAAGCACTTGACGAACTTGCAGCCTCAATCAAGGAGCTGGGTGTGGTATCTCCCGTAACACTGCGTAAGGATAGCGATGGGACCTACTTGATTATAGCCGGAGAACGCCGTTGCAGAGCCGCACGCCAAGCCGGGCTGAAGACAATTCCGGCCTATGTCAGAACCGCAGCCGATGAGCAGGTGATGGAAATGGCGCTCATAGAAAATATCCAGCGCGAAGACCTGAATGCCATAGAGATAGCACTTGCCTATGAACGCCTGATTGATGATTACAACCTGACGCAGGAACGGCTTAGTGAACGCGTGGGAAAGAAACGTGCCACCATCACCAATTATCTGCGGCTGCTTCACCTTCCGGCAGAGATACAGGTAGGGCTGACAGAGCGGAAAATAGACATGGGGCATGCACGCGCACTGCTTGGTTCCAAAGATACCGCTTTCCAGTTACGGCTATACAAGCAGATTGTTAATGACGGATTGTCGGTCAGACGCGTAGAGGAACTGGTCAAACAATCGACACAGGTCAAAGAACCATCAACTCACGACTCGTTCAGGCAATTGCCCGAATATAAGATGATTGAGAACCGTTTGGCCAACGTGTTCGGTTCAAAGGTGAAGTTTGCATGCTCTGAAAAAGGGAAAGGACGTATCACGATTCCCTTTGAAAGTGTTGATGATCTGCAGACAATCATGAGCCGGCTGGATACAATCCGTAATAGTTGACGTCCATTGAAGTTCGCCTGGCACATATTGTATGTCTTCTTGTTCTTTTGTCTGTGCAACTATCAGGCAAAAGCACAGGAGGTGCTAATCGGGAGTAACCCGCCTGCACTCGGAGAGTTGGAGACTAGTGCGGATTCGGCGCAGGTGAAACTCGTTGAAGAAAGTCACGCATATCAAAGCGCGAAAGCAGACAGTACGGTTGATGGATGGCTGCTGGCGGACTCTATACGCTCCAATCGGCAACATGGGCTTTCTGCAGAAGAGAAACGTGCGCTTCTGTTTGGAGAGTCGAACATAGTACAAGATACAACAGTGGTGTTGCCGGTACAGAAGCTGACACGCGAGCAGCGTCGGCTACGGAGAGACAGTATGCGCCTTAACTGGCAGCCGGATCCGGCAAAAGCAACATGGCTGGCAGTGGTTGTTCCGGGATTGGGGCAGATATATAATAAAAAATACTGGAAATTGCCCATAGTGTATGGCGGCTTCTTGGGTTGTGCGTATGCCATCAGTTGGAATGGTACGATGTATCGGGATTACAAGCAGGCATACCGTGATATTATAGACGATGACCCATCAACAACAAGCTATCTTGATATACTGCCACAAGGGTATACCATTGAGATGATGGGTGGACTGCAGACCTATGCTTCAACCTTGAAGTCCCGTCAGCAACGCTATCATCGCTATCGCGACATCGGCATTGTGGCAACGGTGTTAGTATATGCTTTGAGCGTGATAGACGCTTTTGTGGATGCACAACTCTATGATTTCGACATCAGTCCGGACTTGAGCATGAGTGTCATGCCGAGCGTATATCAGGATCATTACTACCACAATCAGCGGACTGCCGGATTACAGTTTACATTCCGCTTTTAGTTCCTTGTGTACCCAATGAAAAGACTGATGCTCCTCATATTACTGCTTGTTCCTATGTGCTTGCGTGCACAAGAAGGAGTGAGCACATCGTCTGGTGTGGGAGCAGAGAGTGTGGAGATTGATAGTGCTGTCTTTGTTGCAGACAGTCTGCCCGCAGAAACAGAACGGGTGATTCAGGAACTGATGCACTCCATGATGATGGAGTATGTCGCAGTGGAAACAGGTGATTGTCAGACAGCACCAACGGGGACGATATGCAGCGACTCGGTATACATCGATCGGTTGAGCAGTTTGCCGTGTGTGATAGAAATGCCATTCAACAGCCATGTGCGTGATGCAATAGATGCCTATGTGCTCAGCCGACGTCGGCAGGTCAGCTATCTGCTTGGCATGGCAAGCTATTATTTCCCTCGTATAGAGGAGTGTCTGAATCGCTATGAATTACCGCTTGAATTGCGTGTGCTCCCTGTTGTGGAGTCGGCTTTCAATAATACTGCTGTATCGCGAGCCGGTGCTGCAGGCTTGTGGCAATTTATGTTGCAGACAGGGAGAGCATACGGCCTAGACGTCAATACGCTGATTGATGAG
>JAFUXZ010000087.1 GCA_017470795.1 Paludibacteraceae bacterium | reverse complement strand
TTGATGTTCTGCGGCAATCTTCTCCGCTTCGGCTTTCATCTCCACCTCCTGTTCGTGCGTAAACTCTTGCAAACGCCGTGGCAAGAACTTGCGGAGTTGATATTCAATCATCTTCATGTCCTTGCGACCTAAGATGTTTTGATACATAAATCTGTTGCCCGTGAGTTTGAGAACTAGCATTGCGCCGTCCTCAACATCAAAGATACAAGATTTGAAAGCAATTCACAACTATATTTACTACGCACAAAAGTCCTTTCCTCGTTAACCTAATCAAACCAGTGTCGTGTTTTATTGGCCATACGCACCAGCGTCAGCATTACAGGCACTTCAACCAATACCCCGACCACCGTTGCAAGAGCTGCACCAGACTGTAGTCCAAACAACGAAACTGCCACGGCAACTGCCAACTCAAAGAAGTTACTTGCTCCAATCATATCGGCAGGTGCTGCAATATCATGCGGCAAATGCCACTTTTGTGCCCAACCATACGCCAGGAAAAAGATGAAAAAGGTTTGCAAAATCAGTGGCACAGCTATCAATACAATATGAAACGGATTGTTCAAAATCGTATCTCCCTGAAATGAAAACAAGAGTACCAGCGTTAGCAGTAATCCAATGGTAGTCAGGGTGTCAAACTTGCTGACGAACTGTTTGTTATAATAATCAGCCCCCCTACGATGTACAACAAAAGAGCGTGTCAGAAGGGCTGCAACAAGCGGTATCAAAACAAACAGAGCAACGGATAAAAACAGCGTTTCCCACGGTATGCTAATTCCTCCAATGCCCAGCAAAAGCGAGACAATAGGAACAAAGGCAATGAGTATAATCAAATCGTTAACGGCTACTTGTACCAAGGTGTATGAAGCATTGCCTCTGCACAAATAACTCCATACGAACACCATTGCCGTACAAGGTGCCGCACCTAACAGCACCGCACCGGCAAGATATTCGTTTGCAAGGTCTGGTGAAATCCACTTGCGAAAAACAACCATTAGAAAGAACCACGCAATGGCAAACATTGTGAATGGTTTGATTAACCAGTTTGTAACGCAAGTGATAAGCAATCCTCGTGGGTGCTTACCTACATCTTTTACGCTCTGAAAATCCACTTTTAACATCATCGGATAAATCATTATCCAAATAAGAATGCTGATAGGTAGCGACACATGAGCGTACTCAAATTGAGCCAATGTTTGAGGTATGATGGGGAGCCAATGACCTACTGCAATGCCTGCCGATATACAGATAATTACCCATACTGATAGGTACTTTTGAAAGATGCTAATTCCGCCTTGCATGTTGATTGTGTTTTTACGATAATTATAAGGGGATTACTGATATCAAGAATTTATTTTGAGAGATAATATCCAGCAGCAACGAGAGCAATACCCGCAAGCACACTCAACAAGGTATACACTGCAAATAACCAGTAGTTCCCGCTTTGCAGCATCATCATACTCTCTTTTGAAAAAGTTGAGAAGGTTGTATAACTGCCACATAAGCCTACAGTGAGCATTAGATAAATCTCTTTCGGGAAAGATGTGTACCGCTCACCCAATCCAAGGAGTAGGCCTAAGAGCAAGCAGCCCGTCAGATTAACAATAAATGTCCCCCATGGCATTTTGAGCCACTTAATGGACTGAAAGGCAAGGCTCGTAAGGTAGCGAAGCGCACTCCCAACCGCACCACCAAGCATTACACATAACAGATTGCGTACCATTACTTTCAAATCTATTTTACGGCATCATGACCAACCTCAGTCCAACCGCATTGCTGGCATATTCGGGGCGGTAATTGCCACGGTCATAGACCAAGCAGAACTTGCCGCCTCTGTTCCAACCGCCTCCCCGTCCGGGGTGATACGCACCTTCGCTCGCTCCCGTGGGATTTACTTGCGGCTCTGAGGAATAGTCGCCGTAAATATCTTCGCACCACTCACACACATTGCCGCTCATGTCGTACAGTCCCAACTCATTGGGTTTGAGCAGAGCCACAGGCTGGGGGCGGTCCACATTATCAATCCAAGCCACTTTCGACAACTCGTCGCTGCCTGCATAACGAGTGCCTTTGCTTTTCTTGCCACCTCGTGCTGCGTACTCCCATTCGGCTTCAGTAGGCAGACGGAAGGTCTTGCCAGTGAGTTGATTAAGCTTGGCAATGAACGCATGGCACTCCGCCAATGTAACAGATTCTACGGGCAGATAGTTGCCCTTGAAATGCGCAGGATTATCACCCATTACAGCTTGCCACAAGGCTTGCGTAACCTCTGTCTGACCAATGTAGAAACTGGATAGCGTGACCTTGTGAGCGGGCTGAACATCTTTTTGTCCTTCATCGTTACCCATGATGAAAGTGCCACCTTCAACGGGCATCATTATGAATTTAACGCCTTGGACCTCTATTGTTTGTGGATTATTCATGCCCTGTGCATGCGATGTCAGTGCGATAGTTGCAAAGAGAATTAGTATTGAAAATCTATTCATGGTAGTATTGTTTATTCTGTCCGTTACTTAATGATAGTTATGCCGTTAGTGTATCTGCGCTCTAACGGCTTGCGCGAGTGTCTCCTTGGTCTTACGCACCGAGTGTCCCTCATCCTCACGGCCTTTGCAGGCGATGAGGTGGGGCTTGTCAGCACACTATGATAGGTGTTTCAAGTCGTCAAAGATACAAGATTTGGGAGCAATAATTCACAACGGCTGGTATGTGGAGGTTGTGAGGCACGGGGGTGTTTTGCCGTGTTCATACTCCGGCAGAATCTCGGGCAGCTCATTATCTGCACTGCCACATGCTGACAACGCAATCAGGGCATAAGTATATCAGAACTTTTTTCATCGGTATTTGGCGATGTCGTTGTTCTGAGTCGTCAGGGCTTTTCGCTTTTGCGAAATTCGGAAGGTGATTTCCCGAACTGTTTGTTGAAGCATTTGGCGAAGTACTTCGGAGTGCCGAATCCGGTGGCGTAGGCAATCTCCGAGATGTTTAGTGCCTGATTGGTACGTAGCAGGTGTGCTGCGCGCTTGAGTCTGTAGGTGACGAGATATTCGTTTGGCGTCTGCCCTGTGATTCCTTTGAGCTTGGCAAAGAGAGTGGTGCGTCCCATCCCGACTTCCCGGCATAGGATTGGTATCTGGAAATCGGCGTTATCCAGATTCTGCTCTATGACGTTGTTGATTTTATTCATCAGTTCCTGATCAAGCGGATTGTTAGCCAGCATGTCGGGTTTGACTTCGGCCATGCTGCCAAAGCGTTGTTGCAGCATGCGTCTGTTGTTTATCAGGTTGTTGCATCGTGTAATCAGGACGCGCGCATTGAATGGTTTACTGATGTAGTCATCAGCTCCTTTGCGTAGTCCTTCTATCGCATATTCGGCGGCAGTCCATGCCGTGAGCAGGACAAATGGGATGTGGCAGGTCTCAATGTTGGCTTTGAGTCGTGCACACAGGTCACTCCCGTTCAGGCGTGGCATCATCTGGTCAGACAGGATGATGTCGGGCTGCAGGTCGAACACCTTTTCATATCCGTCTTGTCCGTCAACGGCTGTGGTGACGTCGTAGAGAGGGCTGAACAGGGTCTGCAGCATGGCGCGCAGTTCGTCATTGTCTTCTGCTATCAGGATTTTCGGTTTGGGTTGCGACGTGTCACGTTCGGCAGACAGTTGTTCGACAAAGCGCGTGTCTTCTTCCTGTGGCTGATATGTATTCTTTTCTGCATCAACGATTTCGACATGTTCAGCGTGTTCGAGATGCTCTTTTCCACGTTTCAGTGTCACGCTGAATATACTGCCTTGGTGTGGTCGACTGTCCACCTCAATAGTTCCGCGGTGCAATTCGACGATTGATTTCGTCAGCGACAGGCCGATGCCGGTCCCTGGTGAGACCTGACTAAGCTGTGTCCCGTTTTCAGCCTGATAGAACCTGTCGAATATCCGCCGTATGTCGTCAGCCTTGATGCCGATGCCTGTGTCAGCAACCTGCAGTATCACTTCTTCGGCGGTTGTCTGTATGGACAGCGTGATGCCGGCCCCTTGTGGCGTAAATTTGAAGGCGTTAGATATCAGGTTGTACAGCACTTTCTGCATCTGCACTTCGTCGAACCACATCGGCAGCCGCTCTTCTTCGCAGACGAATCGGTAGTCAATGTTGCGTGCCTTTGCATAGTCGGCAAACGATAGGTAAACCTCATGGGCGAACGCTACCATGTCGTGTTCGCTGACGTGCAGGGTCAGGTAGCCCTGTTCCACTTTGCGAAACTCGAGCAATTCGTTAATCAGGCTCTGCATGTTGACCACATTGCGTCGCATGCCCAGGATTCGGTTGTAGACTGTCGGCTGTATGTTGCCTTGTTGCAGCAGCATGTCCATCTGTCCGGCAATTAGCGTGAGCGGTGTTCTGAACTCGTGGCTCACGTTGGTGAAGAAGCGGAGCCTTGACTTGCTGTCTTCTTCTGTCTGTCGGGCCTGTTGTTGCTCAAGGCGGATGCGTGCGCGCAGCCGTTCGCGCGAGCGTACGAATCCGAATGCGGCCACGATGAGCGTTGTCGCGAGCAGGGCGTAAATCACGAATGCCCACCAGGTGGCATAGAACGGGGGCCGGATGTGAATGTCGAGCTGGCGTGCCGACAGCAGGCTGCCGTCGACTTCCGAGATGGCCTCTATGCGCAGCGTATATCGTCCTGGTCGCAGTGCCATGAAGCGCAGTTCGGTCTTGCCGTCGGCCAGTTCAATCCATGCGTCAGACAGACCTTGCAGCCGATATCGTATGTGTGGGCGTGAGGTGTTGATGAAGTTGTTCGTTGAGATGTCGATAGCGAACATGTTCTGCCTTGCGCTGAGCGAGAGTTGGTCTGTATAGTCGAGCGACTGCGTGAGCAGGTGCGTTGCGTCTCCCGGATGTATGAGTGTGTTGTTGACCGTGAGCCGGTCGAGGTGCAGACTTACGTCGTGACGCACCGTCTTGAGGTTTTCTTCGCGGAAAGTCACCAGTCCGTCCATTCCCGCGAGCAGTATCTCTCCCGAGCGCAGTACGCACAGCCCTCCGTTGAAGAGCGAACTGAGCGGGAAGCCGTTGTCGGTGGTGTAGTTGCGGACGCTGTCGTTATCGGTATTGATGAGTGAGAAGCCGCGGTTGGTTGTCACAAGGATGTAGCCCAGCGGTGTCTGAGCGAGGTTGCTCACGAAGTTGCTCTGCAGCCGGTTGCGCTCGACGCTGATCTGAACCAGCGAATCTGTCGTCTGGTCGAGGCGGAAGAGTCCGGCTCCGTCTGTCCCGATCCAGATGCGGTCCTGATCGTCGTTGAGCATGGATGTAATCTGATTGCCGGCAAAGCGTGCCTCGCCGTTTTGAGTGGCGTAGCGTTTGATCCGGGCTGTCTGCAGGTTGTAGCACACCAGTTCGCGCCCGCCGATCCACAGCCGCCCCTGTCGGTCGTAGATCATATCGGTGCAGTAGTCAATGACGCGATTCAGTGACTCATCAAGCAGCTGGGTCTGTCCGGTTCGCTTGTTGAGTTGGTAGATGCCGTTATATGTGCCGACGATCAGCCGGTCAGCGTCATAGGGCAGGATGCCGCACACGTGGTTGCCTTGCATCCAGTCGTGTCCCACGGCGTAGTGTCTGAACTTATGTGTGCGCGGGTTGAAGCATGACAAGCCTCCCAGATACGTGCCGAGCCAGAGCTCGTCGGTGAGTGTGTCGTGGAAGGCGCTCTTGATGTTGTCAGAGCGTAGCCCCTGCGAGTGGTCGTTGGCTGTGTTGTAGGTCAGACACTCCTGTGTCTCCGGATTGTAGACATATAGGCCCCAGCCTTCGGTACACAGATACCACAGGCCGTCGCTGCCCTCAATGATGGCGTCGATGACGGGTGTGCGGCGTGCATTGTTCTGTACGAAGTGGAAGTGATAGTTGTCCGTTTCGGGGTTGAAGTAGTCAACGCCGCCAAAGTAGGTGCCGACCCAGATGTTGCCCTGACTGTCGCGCAGCAGTGACCATACCGATTCGTTCGACAGGCTGTTGGGGTTCTGGTTGGGCTGATAGTGGCGTACGCTGCCGTTGGGGCTCATGCAGTCGAGTCCGTTCTTGGTGCCGATCCATAGGTTTCCTTTCAGGTCTTCCACTACCGTGCGGACGAATTCAGACGACAGCAGTGGCGCGGTGTAGACCGTCTGCGTGCCGTCGGAGGCGATGCACACCACTCCGTCGTGCCATGTCCCGATCCAGATGGCGTGATGCGAGTCTTCATAGATTTTTGTCACGCGGCTCTCTATGTCAGACAGCCGGCGTATCTTGCCCTGTGTGTCTACTAGGTAGGCTCCGTGTGCTGCTGTGCCGATGTACAGGTTGCCAGAGGCTGCTTCGCAGATGGCGTTGATGACGGCTTGTGATTCGGGCAGCTGCACGATGGTGTGCTGCTCTGCTCCGATGCTGTCCATGTGCATCACGCGGTTGTGCAGTCCGAGCCATATCCCGCTCCGTGAGCAATGCAGTCCGGTGACGGGTTGGGGAGTCAGTACCGAGAGGCTCTCTGTGCGCAGGTCGTAGACGTTGACGCCCCGCTCTGTGACGATGTAGACATGTCCGTTTCTGTCGCCGTCGACCTTCTGTATCAGGTCGTGCAGCAGGCCGTCGGAGGCGACGCTCAGCACCTCCGACCGGCTGCCGTTGTAGCGTGTCAGGCCTTGGCGCGTGGCAAACCACATCGTGCCGGTCTCATCCTGATAGATGCTGTTGACCGAGACCTGCGAGAGTCCTTGCTCAACCCCGAAGTGCGAGAACATCAGGTCGCCGAAGGCTGCCATGTGCATTGGCAGCAGTAGCAGAATCAGGCTGATGAGCAGCCGGCGTGTCGGCGTGAGTTGTCTTGCGGTGCAGGTGGCGGCCGGAGTGCCGTGCATGCGGGCCGGACCGGACTTTGCGCGTGATGTGGCAGCAGGTTGTCTGGACATGTTTTTAATGTGTCTGTTTGAGATATTGCAGGTCGCCGTACCAGTATGAGGCTGTTGTTCCTCCGTCAATCAGCAGGTCAGCACCTGAGATGAACCTGCCGCGCGATGACATGACGAACTCGGCCAGATCGCCCACCTCGTCAGGTGTGCCGGCTCGTCCGGCAGGCGAGGACTGCAGCATCCTGCGATATCCCTCACCGCGCGGACCGTTCAGTTCGTCGGCTGCAAGCGGGGTGATGATGATGCCGGGCGAGATGCTGTTGATGGTGGCTCCGCGATGTCCCCAGCGGGTTGCCTCCATCATGACGCGCAGCACGTTGCAGCGCTTGGAGTACTGGTAGGCTTTCAATGTGTCCGTAATGGCCTGTACGAAGGGGAGTTGGAGCAGTTGCTCCGTCGGGGTGACGGCCAGCGCTTCGGTTTGGTCGTCCGGCAGGCTGCCCAGTCGGTGTCCGCTTTGTGAGGAGATGATCACTCCACTTCCGCCATCGGCTATCACCTGCCCGAACTCCTCGAGCAACACTGCCGTGCCATACATGTCGACACGCAGGATATCGCTGACCGATGCCTGCGAGGGTGATACTCCGGCGGCATTCACCAGATGTCTGACCTCACCGTGCTGAAGGGCGTGTCTGATGACGGCTCGGATGTCCGTCCGGCTGCCCAAGTCTGCGCTGACGGTGCTGCAGTCATATCCGGCCTGTCTCAGCGTCTGCGCAACGGCTGCGGCATGCTGTTCGTTCTGGTCGGCCAGCACGATGTGCGTGTTGGCTCCGATGCGGCGCACGATGGCCTGTCCGATAGATCCTGTTCCAAATAATACGGTGGTCTGCTTCATGTGTTTTTCTTCAGGTTGTTTTGTTGTTTTGAACGTCGGTATTCCTGTTCTGCAAATGTATCAAATAAATCGGACAAAATCTGCATTCTGCCCCGTCTTTGTGTCCTTGACAGGAGCCGTATCATGTTGCGTCATGACGGGCAGAAAGCGTCTGTCGGTTCATCGCCGCCGGAGTTGCCTTCAGGGTCGTCTGACCTGCATGCGTTGCAATCGGATCTGCATCGGTGCAACGGTTTGCCTCCTGTGGCACTCATAGTGGCGGGCAGACGGGAGCTGTCCTGCCGGATGTCGCCGTCAGCGGTGATGTGGCCTGATGCGTATGGCGGTATGCGGCCGGCGGTACGCATCTTGCCCGTCAATTTGCCTGAAGGCGCAGCCGGCAAATCAGGCAGGGCGGATTGCGTCCGGGTCGTCATCGCCGGCAAATCTGAACCGGCAGCCGGCCTGAGGGTGTTTCTCACGGCGCTCTGTCGCTTCACGTCATCTTCCGATTCTGACGCAGACGATGCTGATGACGCCTCCCGAAGTCAGGACAGACGGTGTGCGCAGGCCGATGAGACGCATGAGACCGCCCGTGTCCATGATGTCAGCAGCCAGACACAGCAGGCAAATCAGCGGGCGTGTGCCCTTTTTTTCGTACTTTTGCACGATTCTTGCTCCACGCTTTTTCGCCTATGAGACGATGTCTGACATTCCTGCTCCTGACAGCTTGCTGCCTGCTGGTATGGGCCGACGGCCCGACGAGCGGTTCGTGCGGTGTGGACATGAAGTGGAAGTTCAGTCAGAAGAAAGGCGAGCTGACGATTCGCGGAGCGGGTATGATGAACAACTACTCGCCCACAGCGCATGCACCATGGCATCATCTGTCAGAGCAGATCCTGACCATAGAGATACAGCGTTCGGTGGTCTCGGTGGGCGATTATGCCTTTGCCGGATGCACCGCCCTGCAAGGTGTGGAGATAGATCTGAACCGCAGCGAACTGTCGGTCATTGGCGAATCGGCTTTCGCCGACTGCCACAGCCTGACGGCCCTCGTGCTGCCCGACAGGGTTTATCAGATTGGCAGCGCGGCCTTTGCCCGGACGGGCTTGCAGCAGTTCACCATGCCGGCACACGTGGGCGACATCAGTCCGTCACTCTTCGAAGACTGCCGTCAACTCGCACAGGTGCGTTTCAGCAGCATACAGACCATCGGTGCATCTGCCTTCAGCGGTTGTCAGCACCTCTTCGACATCACTCTGCCCAATACGGTCAACGCCATTGGCAGCCGTGCCTTCCGTGGCTGTTCGGCCCTGACAAACCTGCTGCTCCCCGAGTCGCTCCGAATGATGGGCGAAGGTGCGCTGAGCAACAATATCGGCCTGACCGAGATCCGGATTCCGGCGGCCGTTGACCGGATGGAAGCCGGCACGCTTGAGGGCTGCACCAACCTGCAGCGCGTGATATTCGGTCAGGGGAGCCGGCTGGAAGTGCTGCCCGACCTGTTCTGCAACAATGCGCGAAGCCTGGATTCCATCTGTCTGCCCGGCGGGCTGAAGCATATAGGGAGCGAGGCGATGTCCAACTGCTTCGCCCTCAAACATATCGCCCTGCCGCTGACATTGCAGACGGTGGGAGCGCGGGCCTTCACCGGCAGCGGACTGACCGACGTGAGCATTCCGGGTCAGGTGAGCCACATCGGCGACCGCTGTTTCTACAAATGTCAGAGCCTGCGGCGCATTGATATTGACCGTCAGGCTCCGCTGGACACGATTGCCTATGAACTGTGCGCTCTGTCGACCGAGCTGGAAACCGTCAACCACAGCGACCGGACACGCGTGATAGCAGAGGCAGCCTTCAGCGAGTGCTATGCACTTAAGAACGTCAGTTGGCCGGAGCAGCTGGAGCAGATCGGCCCGCAGGCTTTTCAGCAGACATCCATACGCTCCGTGAATCTCTCACCGGCTATCCGGCAGATAGGGGTGCAGGCCTTCAGCCGCTGCAAGCGGCTCCGCACTTTCAGCATCGCATCAGACAGCCCGCTCCGCGAACTGCCGGACGAACTGTGTGCACACGCCGAGAACCTGCGGCGCGTGAGTCTGCCCCGGCAGCTGCAGACTATCGGACGGCGGGCGTTCTATCAGGCCACCAAGCTGCAGTCGGTCAATCTCACAGACCAGCTGCAGAGCATTGGTGACCAGGCCTTTCAGCAGACATCCATACGTCATCTGTACGTCGGCCGGTCGCTTCAGCAGATAGGCACGGATGCCTTTGCGCAATGTACGCAGATTGACTCCCTCACGTGGAACTCCGCAAGCCTGACGCCCACCCGACGCGATATGCCCACAGCTGAGCTGCGTCATCAGATCAGGGTTCTATATCTCGGACAGTCGGTCGGCCGCATCGGGCGGGAAATGTGCGCCATGTTCGACAGCACACAGACCATCCGGATCGGCAACCCCTCCGTCATGATTGCCGTCGGTGCCTTCGGCGGAAACCGCACCCTGCGCCAACTGGTCTATCCATCGTCAGCCCCGGCCATCAACACAGACATCGCCCATCTGTATGTCGGCCAGCGAATCTATCATGTCAGCCCGACCGACACGACAACCACACTGTCGCTCTGGCCCGTGGGCGCCCTGTCTTATTTTGACCTCTATGGACCCGTCCGGGCCATATATCCCACAGAGAAGGTTGAGCAGCGTTTTCTGCGTGACAATGCAGAGGTCGAGTTTGATAGGCAAGGGCATATCAGCAGTTATAACCGCACGGGCATCCTTGCCGACCGTATTGAGCTGGACAGCATGTCCGTACTGCTGGCATACGACACCACGAACACACTCGTCGGGCTGCATGGCACACGGGCATACACCGAGACCATCAAGTATGACGACAAGCACCGCGTCACGGACATGAGTGCGGCCGACAACTTTACTGACATCACACGCTTCGAGCTGCGCTACGACGAGCGCGGACAACTCGTTGGACAGACAGGCAGGCTGCGCTATGAGCAGGACGGGCGCATCGGATTCAGAAACGAGAGCCTCGTCTATCAGATTATCTCAACGGATGAGTACGGCAACTGGACCGCCCGTAAGGACGACCAGGGCAACATCACCACCCGGCGCATAGACTACTATCAGCCATGAAGTCAACCTCTGAAGCCTTAGCCCGCCTTACGGCTCTGTGCGCACAAAGCGAACACTGCATCAGTGACATCAGGAGTCGGCTGGACACATGGGAGATTGACGATGAAGACGAGCGGCAGAAGATTATCGACTACCTGACGCAGAACAACTTCATCGACGAATACCGGTATTGCAGAGCCTACGTCAACGACCGGCTGCGTTATGCACGGCACGGACGGATTAAGATGGCTGCTGCCCTCAGGCAGAAACACCTGCCGGCCGATGCCATCAGTCAGGCTCTGGAGCAACTGGACGACGAACTGTATGTCCAAACCCTGAACGATCTGATTCAGTCCAAACGACGCACCACGCACGCCCCGGACGAATATCAGCTCAGAGCCAAGCTGATACGGTTTGCCCAAAGCCGTGGGTTTGAACTGGACTTGATACTCGACCAGTTGCAGGAATAAAAAAGCGAATGCCCGAGACCTCACGGTGTCGGGCATCCTTCACTTAATACCAACTTATTTATCTAACCTTAACATTACATTTGCAAGACGAGTATCAAACATCGTGCCAAAGCTGTATGTCGACAGATGAAGAGCTGCACAGAACTGGCTCTCCGGAGCATGGCGGAAAGGCATGGGGCGAACGGCAGTCCGGCAGGGCTCTTTCTCCGTGAGAAGAAACCCTCCTGACATGGGCGCAAGGCCTTGCCGGACGAAAGTTGTCAAACCTCCGACCAATCGTTTCCCAATCGCTCTGTTCGCCTAAAAAGTCGTACCTTTGTGCGGATATAATCATTATTGTACATAAATAGGAATAGCACATATCTATCGATGAAGAACTTTGTAGAAGAACTCAAGTGGCGTGGCATGCTGCAGGATATCATGCCCGGGACAGAAGAACAACTGCTTCGAGAGCCTACGGTAGGCTACGTGGGTATCGATCCGACCGCCGACAGCCTGCATATCGGTCACCTGTGCGGCATCATGATTCTGCGGCATTTTCAGGCCTGCGGACATAAGCCTCTGGCATTGATTGGGGGAGCAACCGGCATGATCGGCGACCCCTCGGGAAAATTGGCAGAACGTAACCTGCTTGAAGAACAGACACTGCGACACAATCAGGAGTGCATCAAGCAGCAGTTGTCACACTTCCTCGACTTTGAGAGCGATGCGCCCAACAAGGCAGAACTGGTCAACAACTACGACTGGATGAAGAACTTTACGTTTCTTGACTTTGCACGCGAAGTGGGTAAGCACATCACGGTCAACTACATGATGGCCAAGGAGAGCGTTCAGAAACGGCTTAACGGTGAAGCTCGCGACGGCCTGTCATTCACAGAGTTTACCTATCAGCTGCTTCAGGGGTACGACTTCCTGTATCTTAATCAGAACAAGAACTGCAAGATACAGATGGGAGGGTCCGATCAGTGGGGCAACATAACGACCGGTACGGAGTTGATTCGCCGCACGAACGGGGGCGAGGTGTTTGCACTGACCTGTCCGCTGATTACTAAAGCCGACGGAGGCAAATTTGGCAAGACGGAAAGCGGCAACATCTGGCTTTCGCCGGCCTACACGTCGCCCTATAAGTTCTACCAATTCTGGCTCAACGTGACAGATCAGGACGCTAAACGATACATAAAGATTTTCACAGACCTGACACGTGAGGAGATTGAAGCACTCATCAGCGAGCACGACCAGGCACCACACCTGCGTGCGTTGCAGAAGCGTCTGGCCAAAGAGGTGACTTGCATGGTGCATGGTCAGCAGGATTATCAGAACGCCGTCAATGCCTCGGAGATTCTGTTTGGGAATGCAACGGCAGATGCTCTTCAGACATTGGACGAGCCGACGTTGCTGGCCGTGATGGAGGGTGTGCCGCAATACAAGCTCCCGTTGAGCGAGCTGCAGGAAGGATTGCTGCCGCTTGACCTGCTGGCAGTGAAGACCAGCATCTTCCCCTCAAAGGGTGAGGCGCGAAAAACAATGCAGCAGGGAGGCGTGAGCATCAATAAACAGCGCCTCAACAGCATGGACGAACCTCTAAAGGCCGATTTGCTGCTGCAAGGCAAGTACCTGCTTGTACAACGCGGGAAGAAGAACTACTCGCTGCTGATCTTCGAATGATTCGTTCGGGATTTTCTTTTGTGACAATTGAGCAACTAAAACAGTAAAAACCACCAGCCCGTTGAACTTCGTCAATCTGTTAAAAATCGCTTTACGCGCATTGGCCAACAATAAGTTGCGCTCCTTCCTGACCATGCTCGGCATCATCATCGGTGTGGCCTCGGTTATCTGCATGCTTGCCATCGGGCAGGGATCGAAACAGAGTATACAGTCACAAATTGCCGAGATGGGGAGCAACATGATCATGATAAACCCGGGAGGCGATCAGCGTGCGGGTGGTGTGCGGATGGACGCAAGCAGCATGCAGTCGCTCAAATTGACTGACTACGAGGCAATCAGCGAACAAGCACAATACATATCGGGCATCAGCCCAAACACCTCAAGCAGCGGTCAACTGATTTACGCCAACAACAACTATTCGACAAGTATCAGCGGGGTCTCGCCCGATTACCTTGACATACGCCAACTGAAAATCGCATCCGGCGATATGTTTGGCGATGCAGAAATCAGTGCCAGTGCGAAAGTGTGCGTTGTCGGCCAGACCATCGTTGACCAGTTGTTTCCCAAC
This sequence comes from Paludibacteraceae bacterium, assembly GCA_017470795.1. Taxonomy (GTDB): domain Bacteria; phylum Bacteroidota; class Bacteroidia; order Bacteroidales; family Paludibacteraceae; genus RGIG4928. The sequence continues at coordinate 375 of JAFUXZ010000087.1, read as the reverse complement.
GGCGAAGACCCCATTGACCGTATCGTCAGATTTAACAAGATTCCCTTCCGCATTATCGGAACGCTTGAGAAGAAAGGATACAACTCCATGGGGCAGGATCAAGACGCCGTTGTTCTCGCTCCCTACACCACCGTAATGAAGCGACTGTTGGCTCAAAACTACCTGCGTGGCATCACCTGCTCGGCAATAACGGAGGACATGACAGACATTGCCATCGAAGATATCCGTCAGATCTTGCGCACCACACACAAATTGCGCGAAGACGATGAAGATGACTTTACAATCCGATCGCAGCAGGAATTGAGCACCATGATGACTACGACTACTGATCTTCTGACAGTTTTGCTTTCGTGCATCGCAGGGATATCGCTCGTG
>JAFUXZ010000086.1 GCA_017470795.1 Paludibacteraceae bacterium | reverse complement strand
TGGCAGGTAGCCTATGGTGATTTTGATAGCGAACAGCAGACACTGCTCGACCCCACAAGCCACTATCAGGATCTGACATGGCGCACATTCTATGATGCCGGCAGTTCCGACAGTACATACCGCCACCTGTGCGTAGATGTGGAGCCGTACTTGCAGGGGACCTACAAGAAATGGATTATCACACCGCAGATTGACCTTGCATCACACTCCGGACAAGACGGGGTTTGCCTTACGTTCGATCTTTGGCTGACCGACACCGATGGAAAGAGCCAACCAGCTCCCGATTACGGAGCCTCATTCATCGTGGCAGTCTCAACCGATGACGGACTTACATGGGAAAGCACATCTGATTTTCAATGGTCAAGTCTCGGACGGAACGACTATGCTACGCTCCGTCAACTACGGCAGCATCCAGTGCTCGATTTGTCTGCTTATGCCGGCAAGACCATCCGAATTGCATTCTACAGCAGCCCCGGCGGATCAGCACACAACATGCTGCACATCGACAACATACATGTCAATTCGTACCTGCGCACAACGTATGAAGACCGCATCTGCAGCTATGATGACTATGCTGACAACGGCTTCGCAATCAGTCAGAACGACTTACAGCCCGGGATGAACCTGTTCAGAAGCAATGACGCCGTGAGTGGAAATGGAGCAAACGCGCACGATTATATGCGTGAGTTGTCACTCTATGTTATCCCGTCGGCCGAGACCACCATCAACGACCGTTCCTGCATCGGGCATTCCTACCAGCGCTATGGCTTCGACATCGGACAAGTGACGGTCTCAACCTACAAGCGTAAGCTGAAGACAGCCGATGGGTGCGATTCGATTGTCAACCTCGTACTCAATACCACCCCGCAGATTTACACCACGGTCTTTGATTCCATCTGCTACGGCAAGCCCTACCGGTGGAACAGCCACGCTCTTTATACCGCAGGTACCTACGTTGACACCCTCACCTCGTCTGCCGGATGTGACTCTATTGTCACATTGCATCTCAGCCTCACATCGGGCTACGTCGTTGAGCGTCATGTTGACCTCTGCCATGGCAAGATCCTGCGCTACGACGACCAAGTCATCAGCAGCGACGGGACCTATCACGTCCACTCAATGAGTGACGACGGGTGTGACACTTTACTCACGCTCCATGTCACCACCCTGCCTGACATGCGCACCACTCACCGCGCTGCCATCTGTCAAGGGCAGACCTACTCATGGGACAACGACCGTTTCCACGCATTGAGCAGAGCCGGCACATACGCCGTGAACCTGCAAAGCACACAGGGATGCGACTCCACCATCACGCTGCGGCTGCTCGTCGTTACACCATCAGGCGACTTAAAAGACACCATCACAACGGCCGACCTGCCCTACACCATCAACGACTACACCCTGCTTAACGCCCAAGCCGATGCCGGCGACTACACCCTGCATGTCTACACTGACTGCGGAAGACAAACGCTGTTGCTGCACGTAGATCAAAAGACCTCCGTCAGCGGTCCTACGGCTTCGCAACGCATAAGCATCAGTCCTAATCCCGTTCATGCAGGACAAAATGTTCAGATAACAACTGATAACATCATTGCCCCTCACCCCGTCATATACATCTACACCTCCGACGGACGGCTGACAGAGCAACACGCCATGTCCACATCCGATGGTCAGACCACCTTCACCGCCCCACAGGCTTCAGGGCTCTACCTGATCAGAATTGGGCAGACATACAGTCGTCTGATTGTCAGATAGACGAGCCGCAGTGTCCGTACGGAGCGCATAGAGCGTTGCTCAAAAAAATACGTAACTTTGTCGCGCTGTATCATATATTGCAGATTATGAAAACACGAGAAGATATCGTAGCCGACTGGCTACCGCGTTATACACATCGAAAGATTGAGGATTTTGATCCTTACATACTACTTACAAACTTCACCAACTATGTAGAGTTATTTGCCAAATGGAATGATGTTGAGGTATTGGGGCGCGATGCAAACATGATGAGCGCATCGGCCAATGGTATCACAATTATCAACTTTGGCATGGGCAGCCCGAATGCAGCTATTATCATGGACATTCTCACTGCCTGTCACCCCAAAGCCGTATTGTTCTTGGGTAAATGTGGCGGACTTCGTGACAAGAATCACGTCGGCGACTACATTCTCCCTTCTGCCGCCATACGCGGAGAAGGAACTTCCAATGACTACTTTCCTCCTGAAATTCCCGCACTCCCGGCTTTCCCGTTGCTACGTGCCGTTTCGTCAAACATACGCGACTTCGGACATGATTACTGGACGGGAACAGTCTACACCACCAACCGGCGTGTATGGGAACACGACCAGCGTTTCTGCGAATATCTGCGCATGACCCGCGCATTGGCCGTTGACATGGAGACAGCAACACTTTTCACCGTCGGATTCCACAACAGCATTCCGACCGGTGCACTCCTGCTTGTTTCTGACATGCCACTGCAGCCTGATGGTATCAAAACCATCGCGTCCGACCGAATGGTGACAGCCAACTACGTCGAGGAGCATCTTCGCATCGGAATCAAGGCGCTATCATCACTGCAGAACAACAGCCGCACGATCAAACATCTGCGCTTTGAATAATGATTTAGCCGACGACAGCATAAATGGCAAAAGCAACGGAAACATACCATTCAATCCTGAAGAACATCAAACAAGGTCAGATTGCACCGTTCTATCTACTCTACGGCGAAGAGACATACTATATTGACCTAATATCCAAGCACATACAGGAAGAACTGCTCGATGAATCCGCACGCGAATTTGACTTGACGATTGTATACGGAAAAGATTTACCGAGCATCACGCCCGTCATTGAAACGGCCCGGCAGTTTCCGATGATGGGACAGCGTCAGGTCGTAGTCGTGCGTGAGGCTCAGCTGATTAAAGACTGGAGCGGACTTGAGGCCTATGCCAAGCACCCTCAGCCAACGACGGTCTTGTGCATATGCTATAAATATGGGAAGCCGGACATGCGGCGTGCTGCTTTCAAGGAGATTGCTGCTCGAGGTGTGTCAGGTATGTTTCAGAAACTGAAAGACTATGAGGTTGCACCATGGATTCTCACCTATGCCAGACAGCATCAAGTGGAGATGACCTCAGGCACGCCTGAACTGCTTGCCGAGTATTTGGGGAGCGACCTGCAGCGTATCGTCAACGAGATGGACAAGCTTATTGTCGGTATGCCACCTGGACAGCACAAGATTACACCTGAACTGATTGAGCGGAACATCGGTATCAGCAAGGACTATAATGTCTTTGAGCTTCAGGATGCACTCATACAGGGAGATGTACTGCGCTGCAACCGAATCATACGCTATTTTGATGACAACCCAAAGCAGAATCCGCTTGAATCTATTCTCGGTTCCCTGTTCTTCTTCTTTTCCAACCTGATGATTTATCACTACATCAATGACAAAAGGGAGAACAACGTGAGCCAGATACTCGGCATCAATCCCAATCAGGTCAAGAATTATGCTGCCGCTGCACGCAGGTTTAATCAATGGAAGACGCTGCATACCATCACGTGGCTCACAGAGGCCGATGCACGCAAAAAGGGTTTAGACTACACCAACGGCAGCGTGGGCATCTTGCAGGAACTCGTCTACAAGATACTTCATTAAAGGTTCTGCTCACCAATCATCTGGCCGGCGAGTGACTGCCACAGGCTATCGTTGTCTGGCACGGGAGCAACGATTGTGATGTTCTCTTTTGAAACCGGATGCACAAAACTAATCTGCCGGGCATGCAGGCTGATACCGGCGTCGGGGTTACTGCGGCGTGCACCATACTTCAAATCTCCACGAATCGGACATCCGATGGCTGCAAGTTGACAGCGGATCTGATGATGACGCCCCGTCAGCAGCGTCACCTCCAACAATGTATAATTGAGGCCACAGACCATCGTGCGATAGTACAGCCGCGCCTGCTGCGCCCCTTTCGCATCCGGACGGACGACATAACTTTTATTCTGTCGCTCATTCTTTTGGATCCAATGCTCCAGAAGCATTTCGGGTTCGCGCGGACGCCCGTACACGATAGCCCAATATGTTTTTCTGATATTTTCCCGGGAGCGGAAGGTCTCATTAAGCCTTACGAGTGCCTTGCTCGTCCGGGCGAACAGGACCACACCGCTGACGGGGCGGTCAAGCCGATGGACGACACCGACAAAAACGTTTCCGGGCTTGCTGTACTTTTCGCGCAGATAATCCGCAACCATTCCCGAGGGGGGAATATCGCGGGTTTTGTCAGCCTGAACAATTTCGCCTGCACGCTTATTGACGGCCAGAATATGATTATCTTCGTATAGGACCTGCACAAGACTGTTCTTATCGTCGGGGCTGCCTATGCCTGCACGTGGCGCTGCTTGACAGCCTCATAAATCATTATGCCGGCAGCGACGCTCACGTTGAGCGACTCTATGGAGCCATACATGGGAATACGCGCATGTACGTCGCACAGATCCAACAAGTATTCATCAATGCCGACATCCTCCGAGCCCATGATGATGGCTGTCGGAACGGACATGTCGACCTGCATATAGTCTGACGCCGTCTTCTCGGTAGAGGCTACCAACTGCACTCCCGATTCTTTCAGGTAGCGCAGAC
>JAFUXZ010000085.1 GCA_017470795.1 Paludibacteraceae bacterium | reverse complement strand
TGCCATCCGCGATGTGAACCTTCAGATTGACTCGGGGCAGACCATCGGTGTCATTGGAGGAACCGGCAGCGGCAAGTCGACCCTCGCGGCTTTGATTGCACGCCTGTATGATCCCAACGAGGGAACAGTCAGCGTCGGAGGAGAAGACGTATGCAGGTATGACCCTGTAGAACTGCGCAAAGATGTTGCCATCGTACTGCAAGGTGACACGCTCTTCAGCGGCAGCATTCTGGACAATCTGCGCTGGGGCGATCCGACGGCCACGCCCGAAGCCTGCAAAGAGGCATGCCGCATCGCCCAGATAGACGACTTCATCAGCCAACTGCCCGAAGGCTATCAGACGCATGTCAACCAGGGAGGAAGTAACCTTTCAGGCGGTCAGAGACAACGTCTCTGTATAGCACGGGCCCTGATTAAACGGCCGAAGATTCTTATACTCGACGATGCAACCTCTGCATGTGATGCACAGACCGACAGAAAGATTCATCATGCAATGCGTGACGCATTACCCGGAACAACAAAAATCATCATCGCACAACGCATACAGACCGTCAGTCATGCCGACCGCATCATCGTGATGCAGAGCGGACGCGTCATCGGTTTTGACACACACGAGCAACTGCTGGCAGACAACCGGCTGTATCGTGACATCTACGAAGCCCAGACGCAAACCAATGCCGACTTCGACGAGTCAGTCTGAACACACGCTTTCCACATGGCAAGAACAGCAAACATAGGTCCCGGATCCAGGCGTCAGCAAGCCCCCGTCAAACTTGGGAAAGACGGATGGGCTGCAGCATGGCGCATCATGCGTGATGTTCTCAAGACACACAAATGGACATTCGTTGCCGTGATGGGCTGCATCGTTATCTCATCGGTTGCCACCCTGGCCTCCACCCTTTTCACACGCACCCTGATAGACGACTACATTGCCCCTCTATCGCTCCAGTCCCAACCCGACTACACGCCCCTGATTCAGACCCTGCTCCGACTGGGAGGAATACTGCTCATCGGGGTCGGATGCGCATACCTGAACACGCGTCTGATGATTCGCGTCACGCAGTCCACCCTGCTCCGACTGCGGCAGAACATTTTCCGACACATGCAGGAATTGCCCATCAGCTACTTTGACACGCACGCTCATGGAGACATTATGTCGGTATATACCAACGACATTGACACGCTGCGGCAGATGATTGGCAGCAGCCTGACCGAATTGTTCAGTTCGGCAATTACCATCGCCATCACCCTCACCGCCATGTTGAAACTGTCTCCGACCCTTACGCTGCTGACAATGGTGCTGACCCTGCTGATGATTGTCAGCACGAAACAGATTGGCAAACGGTCGGCCTACCACTTCCGCAATCAGCAAGCCGACCTGGCAGCCGTCAATGCAATGGCCGAGGAAATCATCGGCGGACAGAAAACCGTCAAGACCTTTAGCCACGAGCACGCAGCCATAGCCGGTTTTGAAGAACTCAACGACCGCCTGTGCAACAGTGCATGCAATGCCAACCGAATGGGCAACATCGTGATGCCTGTCAACGGAAACATTTCCAATCTGATTTACGTCCTGTGCGCTACGGTTGGTGCCGTCATAGCCATCAATCCGACGATGGGAGTGGTCGAAAGCAGCCTGACGGTCGGAACAATCGTGAGTTTCCTCACACTGATCAAAAACTTCACGCGCCCCGTTTCCGGACTGAGCAACCAAATCAACAGTTTCATCATGTCGTCCGCGGGAGCACAACGCGTGATGCAGCTTATGGACGAGAAAGCCGAAGCCGATCAGGGCAACGTCACATTGGTCAATGCGCAGATTGACGAGAGAGGCAACATCACGCCCGGCACACAGCCCACAGGTACATGGGCATGGCAGATACCACAAGACGATGGAACGTTTGAATACGTGCGCCAACGCGGCGAGATAGATTTTGATAATGTCTGCTTTGGATATACAGAAGACCGGCAAGTGTTACACCACATCATACTGAACACGGATGCCGGACAGAAAATCGCCCTCGTAGGCGGAACCGGTGCCGGAAAGACCACCATCACGAACCTCATCAACAGATTTTACAACATCAATCAGGGAAAAATCTGCTATGACGGCATTGACATCAGCCAAATCAGACTGAAAGACCTGCGGCACAGTCTGGGAATGGTCTTGCAGGACACACACCTGTTTACAGGAAGCGTAATGGACAACATCCGCTACGGACGCCTGGAAGCCGACGACCAAGCCTGCATAGATGCAGCCAAACTTGTCGGAGCTGACGATTTTATCGAACGGCTTCCGCAGGGATATCAGACGATTATACAAGCCGACGAAGGAAGTCTGAGCCAGGGCGAGCGCCAGCTGATTGCCATCGCACGTGCAGCAGTGGCCAATCCGCCGGCACTGATTCTCGACGAAGCCACCGCCAACATCGACACACACACCGAAATGTTTGTCCAGAGAGGAATGGATCAGCTGATGAACGGGCGGAGTACATTTGTCATCGCGCATCGTCTGTCAACAATCCGCAATGCAAACCTCATTGTAGTCATGGAGCACGGACAGATTGCCCAAATCGGAACACATGAGCAACTACTGGCTCAAAAGGGGCTGTATCGACAACTCTACAGCGGAAGCACAGACAAATGAATGACTCCGGTCTGAATCTCTCCAAAAAAGCATTACCTTTGTAGCCAATATACAACTGATGGTCATGGAGAAATTCGTCGTATCCGCCCGCAAGTATCGCCCTCGAACATTCAGCACCGTTGTAGGGCAGAAAGCCCTCACCGACACACTCAAAAAATCCATTGCAACAGGACATCTGGCTCACGCCTACCTGTTCTGTGGTCCACGAGGTGTCGGGAAAACGACCTGTGCGCGTATCTTCGCAAAGGCAATCAACTGCCTGAATCCCACACCTGACCACGAAGCATGCGAACAGTGCGAGTCATGCAAAGCCTTTAACGAACAGCGCTCGTTCAACATACACGAACTTGACGCTGCCTCCAACAACTCCGTTGAAGACATCCGCAAACTCATCGAGCAAGTACGCATCCCGCCACAAATCGGCAAATACAGCGTATACATCATCGACGAGGTACACATGCTCTCACCGCAGGCCTTCAACGCCTTCCTCAAGACTCTTGAAGAGCCCCCTGCGTATGCCATATTCATCCTTGCCACGACAGAAAAGCACAAGGTCCTTGCCACCATCTTGAGCAGGTGTCAGATTTATGACTTCAGCCGAATCACGGTGAAAGACGCCATTGAGCATCTGGCACATGTGGCAGAACAAGAAGGAATACAGGCTGATGCAGAAGCACTGCAAGTGATTGCCCAAAAGGCTGACGGCGGAATGCGTGATGCCCTGTCCATATTTGACCAGATGGTCAACTACTGCGGAGACCATATAACCTACCAACAGGTCATTGACAACCTCAACGTATTAGATACAGAGTACTACTTCCGTTTAGTAGATTGCTTCCTGAATGCAGACGTCAGTCACTCGCTGCTGATCCTGAATGAAATCATTGACAAAGGGTTTGACCCGCAGAGTTTCATGACCGGACTGGCACAGCACTTGCGTGACCTGCTCGTGAGCCGTGACGAACAGACTACGCGCCTGCTTGACACCACTCAAAACATCGCGCAACACTATGCGCAGCAGGCCAGACAATGTAGTGAACGCTTCATATTTGAAGGGCTTCACATCGCCAACGAATGCGACTTGAACTATCGCATTTCGCGCAATCGCAGACTGCTGATTGAACTCACGCTCATACGTCTGTGCCAACTCAACGCAAAGGTGGATTCGACCGAAACTTCAAAGGCTCCTTCGATACAAAAGTTCACGCCTCCACCGACGGCTCCCAAAGCACCTGTGCAACAGGAAGAGAAGCCGGCCGCACCTGCCCCGAGCCAACCGGTCAAGGAGACCACTGAGCATCAGAATCCGCAACCTGCTGCGACAAGTGTGCAGCAGGCAGTGACACCTCCGGCTACACAGATTACGCCATCAGCAACAACCAGGACGGCAAGTCTGCCGCGGCAGCGCATATCAATCACCCAAGCGACAAATACAGTATCAGATAAACCCTCGGCACATGCGCAGGATTCGCAAAAGGCAGAATATGGACATGAGCCTTTCTCAGAAGAAGACGTTATTGCTGCATGGCGCGGATATGCATCAACACTGGAAAACGATGCGAGGGCAAGGAGCATCATACTGGCATACACGCCACGGCTGATTGACGCACATACCTTTCAGATTGCATTAGACAACAAGATGCAACAGGATGTTGTCCATCAGATGAGCCCCAAACTAATGGACTTCATCCGCCAACGCATCAAGAATTCAGACATCGACATGCAATTCTCGCTCAACGAACAATCAGAATTGCAAGCCTACACGAGTGAGAAACGCTATCAGATTATGACTGAAGAAAACGCCTTACTGCGGGATCTCAAAGACCGTCTGAAACTCCAATTGGAATAAGAAAAACAGCCCGTTATCCAAATGACCGAACGACTTGTCGAACTTTCCGAACATGTTGACACGCAGCTGTTGTATGGCGTAAACAATGCCAACATGCTGCTCCTGAAGAATCTGCACCCCTCCATCCACATCGTAGCCCGCGGACACGCGATTAAGGTATCAGGCAGCGAAGTTGACGTCAATCTCTTTGAGCAAAGTTTGAGAAACATCGAACAGTTTTGCATTAAAAGTGGGACACTCACCGAGGCACAGATTATTGACATTGTCAAGGGAAGTACGCCGCATGTCAGCCAGCCTGACCATCTGATACTCCATGGGACAGGCGGCAAGGCAATCATTGCACGCACACATAACCAACAGCGTCTCACGCACTTATTTGAAACCAACGATTTGCTTTTCGCCATTGGTCCTGCGGGATCAGGGAAGACCTATACAGCCATCGCACTTGCCGTTCGGGCACTCAAAGCGCGCCAAGTCCGCAAGATTATACTCACCCGTCCTGCTGTTGAAGCCGGAGAGAAGTTGGGATTCCTGCCCGGTGACATGAAGGAAAAGATTGATCCATACCTGCAGCCTCTCTACGATGCTTTAGAAGACATGATTCCTGCGCAGAAACTGCAAGACTACATGCAGCAGGGCACGATACAGATAGCTCCGCTCGCCTTCATGCGTGGACGCACGCTGTCAGATGCGGTGATTATCCTCGATGAGGCACAAAATACTACTGTGCCGCAGATAAAGATGTTCCTCACCCGGCTTGGACTTAATGCCAAGATGATTGTGACCGGTGACATGACACAGATAGACCTGCCCCCATCAGTCAGAAGCGGACTGAAAGATGCATTATCCGTATTGAAGGGAGTTAAAGGTATCGGGCGTGTTGAATTTGACCAGCAGGACATCGTACGACACCCTCTTGTACAACACATTGTCGAAGCCTACGAAAAGAAGAACAAGCAGGACGATGCACCCACTCCCGAAGGGGTGTGACGGCATGAGCCGGCATCGATACCTTTATTTATCACGATAATCTTAATACAACCATACACTTATGAACGCACTTACTTCAACAGAGTTCCACTTTGCCGGACAGACCGGAGTTTATCACGGAAAAGTTCGTGACGTGTACAACATTAACAACGATCGGCTCGTCATGGTAGCAACCGACCGTATCTCAGCATTTGACGTGGTGCTGCCGAAAGGCATACCTTTCAAAGGACAGATTTTGAATCAGATTGCGGCAAAATTCCTCGATGCGACGCAAGACATCGTTCCTAACTGGAAATTAGCCACTCCGGATCCGATGGTCACCGTTGGAATGCGATGCGAGGGTTATCCTGTAGAAATGATTGTGCGTGGATATTTGTGCGGCAGTGCGTGGCGAACCTACCAGAGCGGACAACATGAGATATGCGGCGTTCGGATAGCAGACGGGATGCGTGAAAACCAGCGTTTTGAGCACCCAATCATCACACCGACGACCAAAGCCGAACAGGGAGAGCATGACCAAGACATCTCCAAAGAAGAGATTATCAGCCGCGGTCTGATTCCTGCCGATGAGTATGAAGAACTGGAGCGCATCACCCTTGCGCTATATAACCGGGGACAAGAGATTGCCGCCCGACGGGGTCTGATATTGGTTGACACCAAATACGAATTTGGCAAACGTGACGGGAAAATCATGCTCATGGATGAGATTCACACGCCTGACTCCAGCCGTTATTTCTATGCCAATGAATACGAACCGCGTTTTGCACAGGTGCTGCCGCAGAAGCAGTTGTACAACAAGTTTGTCCGCGAGTGGCTGATGGCCAACGGTTTTCAGGGCAAGCAAGGACAGGCGGTACCCATTATGACCGATGAGATTGTGGCCGGTATCACCGAGCGATATATCGAATTGTATGAGCACATTACCGGAGAGACCTTTGTCAAGAACGAACACGAGAATCTGTCGGAGCGCATAGAGAAGAACATTAAGGATTATCTGTCGCTATAAGCAATAACGCGCCTGATACGCACATTGACACTCCAGTGCTCTGAATAATCCGGACGGAAATGCAGAGCAACGAATCTGTAACCTATCATCAGTTTGCGAACATCTTCCAAATTTCTGCTGCTCACACTGCTGTGCGCCCTCCTTGCTTTGGCCGACCTGGCCTTTGGGAGCACTGACGTAGGACTGTCTCAACTGTGGCAACTGATAACGGGGAAACCCGTCGATGCCATTGAGCAGGCTATATTGCTCAATATCCGGCTGCCCAAGATGCTCACTGCAATCCTGGCGGGGGTGGCGCTGTCTGTTTCCGGACTGCTGATGCAGACTCTGTTTCAGAATCCACTCGCCGGTCCATATATACTGGGCGTAAGTTCAGGGGCCACACTGGGTGTGGCTACATTGCTGCTGATGGGTACGACATTCGGATTTGCAACCACAGGTCAATGGTTCATTATCAACGCGGCAATTATCGGAGCCGTATCTGTTCTGCTGCTGGTGCTGGCAGTTTCCGGCCGCGTCAAGTCGAACGTGTCGCTCCTGATTATCGGCCTGATGATAGGTAACATTGCAGGGGCGCTGGTGAACGTGATGCAAAACTACAGCAATCCTGACGCGCTGAAGATATTCATTGT
>JAFUXZ010000084.1 GCA_017470795.1 Paludibacteraceae bacterium | reverse complement strand
TGGCCTGACGCTGAGAGTCGTTAAAGTATGCCGGGACTGTGATGACTGCATCTGTCACTTCTTGACCGAGATACTCTTCTGCCGTTTTCTTCATCTTCTGAAGAATGATAGCAGAGAGCTCTTGCGGCGTATAAAGCCTGCCATCAATATCAACACGGGGAGTATTATTATCTCCACGTACGACCTTATAGGGAACGCGTGCAACTTCTTTGTCCAGGCGGTCAAAAGATTCACCCATAAATCGTTTGATACTGAAGACAGTCTTCGTCGGATTGGTGATAGCCTGACGCTTTGCCGGATCGCCGACTTTCCGTTCTCCACCACCAACAAATCCTATTACTGACGGAGTTGTACGCTTACCTTCGGAATTCACTATTACGACGGGTTCATTCCCTTCCATCACGGATACGCAACTATTCGTCGTACCGAGATCTATACCAATAATCTTACTCATATTCTATTTTGTTTTTATTTACGTTGAACATCATACGCCCTGCAACGTCTGTCACGTCAAAGCGTTTCGCTTTCGGGTTTTGCAAACAATATGCCATGCGGAAGCGGAAGAAGCTTTTTGGCAGAACATCTGACAACTTGTCATACACAAGCTCGCTGCTACATGACAAAACAGGCATGTATAAAAAAGACAGAGTGGACACCTATACAGGCATCCACTCTGCGGAGATTAAAGTCAGAAAGATGTTAGAGAACCACCTTTGCAACAGCGTCGTTCACGCGTACAACAATCATCTGACCTGCTTGCAGACCATTGACAAGCGTCATGCCATTAGCTTTAGCATTGTAGAGGAGCTGTCCGTTGGCTGCATAAATCTGAATCAGGTCGTTGGGTTGAGCATTGATGAAGAGTTGACCGTTCACTACATTCACAAGTTCTTGTGCATTAACTTGCTTAATACCGGCACCTTCGGTGTACTCTTTGATCCAGCCATTAACAAGCTCAATAGTTGAAACACTATTCTTATCAACATAGTTCTTGATATAACCCATCATAACAACTTCTGCGTCAACCTTGATCTCATCCTCAGAAGTGAAGTCAACATTATTAACGCTCTTCACACGATAGCAAATAAGGTCATTTGTTCCATCGCTGATGGTGAAGGTAGCATTACCATTCTTGGTGCTAACCTCTTCAATAGCGATAATCTTACCTGCCACATATACTGGCTGTTTTGATACAGCAGCGGAGTCAAGTGCAGCACCCATAGTGAGCGCTTCAGGAATCGTGATAGTGATTGTATCAAGAGCAGCAGCTTCTTTCAGAATCTTAACAACACACTTTTCTGCAAATTCCATTGTTTTATTAAAGGCAGTCAAAGTACCTTCTACCACAACAAAGTCACCGACTTTTACCTTAACAGCATCATCACCAGTTGCACGATATGCCTCAAGAACACGACCACCGTCTTCAGCATCTGCCATCCAGAAGCTAATGTTGTTATTTTGAGTACTGTATGGCGTAGCAATCTCTGTCACATAACCCTGAGCCTTATATGTCCCTTCGGGCTTAGTTGCAGCAAGTTTGGCAGCATCAGCACAGGTGAGTGTATCATTAACATCGATACCTTCTTTCCAGAAGTACACGTTATCAATGAAGTATGTTCCACCTACACCACCGTCAAATTTGATTTGATAAATGTTGGCAAGATTGATGTTAGCCCATGTTGTGAGAGGCATATCAACTGCGTTCCATCCTGCATTAAGAGCAGGTACATCAGCGGGAGCTTCAGAACCCCAAATTGGAGTTACACGAAGAGGCTGATTAGCTTCGGGAGCCCACACATCCAAGTGCAGATATTTCATTTCACTTGCATCAAATGCAGCCACATTGTTATTGAGTTCAAGACCGAGCCAGTTGAAGTTAGTCAGCATGTAAGCCTTGTCGTTTTCAGCAAGTTCAACTTCTGTCGTGGCAGTCGCTTGTCCCCAACCACCAATTACAAACCAAGTAGCAGCGGTATAGGCATCACTGTAGAGAGAGATAACATCCATAGCGGCATGAGTAGGAGCAGTTGCAGCAGTCGGGCCCTGCAATGTAGTTACATTAACAGTCACTGCATCAGCCTTGTTGCCATCAGCATCCATAGCAACCACAGAAAGGGCGTAAGCGGTATTGGTCTTCAGACCACTGATTGCAATGCCGGTTTCAGCACCACTGGCAGCACCACCCTTACCAACAAGCGTTTCACCATCGTAAACTTCAAAGATGACTGCGCCTGAATTATCGTCTGCCTTAGCCTTGATAGTAACATCGAAATAACCCGGAACCGGAGTTGCTGTTACATTGGTCGGCTTCTCAGTATCTGTAGCAGCAGATGTACTGTAGAAATAGAGATTATCAACAGCAAAGAACGACGGAGCGTCTGTCAGTTCATCTGTAGCAAATTTGAATTGAGTAAATTGCGAGCGGTCTGATATAGTAGCATAGTCTGTTGCAAGATCGAAATCAAATGAATTCCAACCCGGATTCAATTCAATTGCCTTACCTGCTTCCTTCGGATCAGATTCTGCATTTGTGTTAATCGGAGTCACTTTCACATGACCGGCAGTTGCTGACCAGATGTCAAGATGCATCTTGTCCATTGAAGCAGTGATAAGCGGATCGAACTGCCAGCCTTCATAGTTGAAGTTTGTCAGATAATAATACTTATCGCCATCAACGGTCTCTTCTGTTCTTTGGGTCGATTGTCCCCAGCCACCAATGTTGAAACCAGGGGCAACACCATATACATCGCTGTAGATGCTGGCCACTTTGCTTGCCGGATAGACAGTAGCAGAAGGAGCGGCCGTAGCAGGTTTGTTAGGATCAACAACTACTGCAGAACCTTCTGTCCAATAAACAGCGATTTTGGTCAGATAGGCGCGCTTTGCCGTAGTTTCAAATGAAACTGTCGTAATTTCCGTATTGCCATCATAAACAACAGCATAGTCTTTCAGAACTTTGTTGTCTCCACCACCGTTGGTCAGGTCAACAACCTCTTCACGTCCCATCAATTTGACGGTTCCTTCAGTCTTGCTATACGAGCATGCAGTAAAAACAACAGAATCTGCCTTAACTGCATCCTTGAGTGTAAAAGATATCGACCCAGCCACAGAACTGGTACCAAATTTAATGCCATAATTTTCACGAGCGTTGTAGACACGTGAAGCCGTCACATCCGTAACATATTCAGCACCCTCATTGAGGATATCTGCAATTGTCGTACGCGCTGAGCTTCCGTCTGAGTCCGTAGTACCCGGAGTGTCCTTAAACACAAGTGTGTACGATTTAACTTCCGCCATTGCAGCACCGGCAAGAGCAAAAGCCATCAGAAAAGAGAAGAATTTCTTCATACTGATTAGAATTAAAGTTAATAAATTGTGTTTGTATGTATAGATTGTATCTTCAAAGAAAAAGTCCTCTGCCCAAGATGCCGCAAAGATACCACTTTATCTCTACCATGCAACTGCTCTACAACAGCAAAACAGAAGAATGGAAAGCCATGCCACATCAAGAGCACAAGAGGTTATATCAAGGACGTGCAGCCAAGGAGAACAGATTAGCTCTCCTTGGCCGCACATATACTACATATTCATGCCTCCACAGACATGTATGACTTGTCCACTGACATACGAAGACAAATCACTGGCAAGGAAAAGTGCCACCTTAGCCACCTCATCTGGTGATCCGCCACGACGCATCGGGATGGTTTCACACCATTTGGCACGCTGGTCATCAGAAAGGGCTGCCGTCATATCAGTCTCAATAAAGCCAGGAGCAATAGCATTGGCACGGACATTACGCCCACCGAGTTCTTTTGCTATTGACTTAGCCAATCCTATCATACCTGCCTTAGAGGCTGAATAGTTGCACTGACCGGCATTACCACTCACGCCAACCACCGAACTCATATTGATAATGCTGCCTGATTTTTGGCGCATCATAATTGGTGTACATGCGTGGATAAAGTTAAAGGCTGACTTCAAGTTGACCGTCAACACGGCATCCCACTGGGCCTCAGACATGCGCATCATCAGACCGTCCTTCGTAATACCTGCATTGTTCACCAAGATATCTATACGGCCAAAATCCTTCATGATTTGGTCAACAACCTGATGCGTTTCTTCAAAATTAGCAGCATTAGATGCGTATCCGATGCACTTCACGCCCATAGCAGCAATTTCTGTTTCCGTTTCTTTTGCTGCATCATTAATAACAAGGTCTGTAAACGCGATATTACAACCTTCTTGTGCAAAACGCAAAGCGATACATTTGCCGATGCCACGGGCTGCACCTGTGATAACGGCTGTTTTTCCTTCGAGTAATTTCATGTTTTTATATCATTTATGTTAACTTAATCTGTTATTAACAGGGAATCTTGAAGTGCATGGGCCTCCTCTGCGTCTTCTTCATCATGCTCCTTCACAGGGAAAGTCCCTTTGGGGTTTCGTATAACATATTTGGTCAAAGTCTGATTGGACTCAAACCCCATACCTATAATAATAGAGGTCGCACGAGTAATACGTATCAAACTATCCGAGTATATCTGCTCGTTAGCACGATCCCAAAAGAGTTGCTGTGTCTCAAAAACCTCTCCTTGAAGATTCACGGCCTCCACATTCCCGTCAAGTTCCCAAAGATTCTTTGACTGATGATATTTGGCATAATCTGCAATGACACTTGCTTCGACATGCAAGTCCTCCGCAAATTGCTCCAACGTGATGCCATCGCCAAATTCCCAATAAGGCTCCTGCGCCATATCGAAAATCTGCAGATGGGGAGCAGATATACGATAACGCGTTATTCCCGAATCTGATATAACCGTACTGATGTCATACTCGTCCAATACGGGAATTGCAGAACGGTCTTCAACTGCCGATGTGGTTTGCATACGCTCTTTCTTCGCACATGAGGCAACGAAAAAGAGCATCGCACCTACCGACAGCAGTGCGAGGCCCTTCTTGTTGATTAAGCGTCTTCCTACCACAAACGCATATCTATTTTGAACGACAGGTCGTAGTCTCACCTATCCATCCACCAACTGTAAACGAACCGCCCTCTGTAAATTCTTGACGGAAGAAGATTTCGTCTGCATTGGGGAAGTTCTTACTGTATTGGGCAATACGTGAGTTCACCTTACTAGCACAACTTGCCGATGCATTACGTGCTCTGATAAGCTGATCCACTGCAGCCCAGTATACCGTTTTATTCAATACAGGATCATCATAAGGTTTGGAGGCTGCATACATCGATGCTATAATCAGATACGGTTCGCACTGGTTCGGATTGTACGACAACGAACGACGCAAATGTTCACGACTATTCACGTTGTTCCCAAGTTTGTTGTATATCACTCCAATGGTAAGTTCAAAATCAGCCTTGTCGCTATTATTGTCAGACATCTTGATAGCTTCTTCAAAATATCTGATCGCCTGCTGATTTTCATTTCGATTATAGTTCATAGCAGCAAGTGCATGGGCCGATTCGACAGAAGGACGAATCTTATGGGCAGCAGTCGCAGCCTTAAAATAAACTTCCGACTCTGTATTACGCGTACGACTATAGAGCTTCATCACGCGTTCCAGTTCGTCAACATTATTCAGATTCTTGTCTACAACGCTCTCATAGGTCTTATCCAGAATCTCACGCGTAGCCACACCACTTAATGCAAAGAAAGTATCGTGATTCTGTTTTACATAGAATGCCGTCGAATCGGCTGATTCTGCATTTGCCTCTATCACCTGCGCCAACAGGTTGCCAATCATCAGGTAATCATTGATGTAATTCTCTGCCTTTTCAGAATCAGCCTTAAACATATTCAGTGAGATACGCAGATAGGTATCCAACACATCTATGTCTGATTCTGCCTGACGCTCATCTATTGACTGACGCATCCAGTTATATGCGGTGGTCTTGATTGTATCTTCCGGATAGAGACTAACATAATCCAATGCTTTGAGTCCCAGAACGTATGCTGCGGGTTGCTTGGGATCATCGCCAAAGTACTTGATGCGCTTATCGAACATCTCCATCAAAAGACTACGGAGTCTGTCCACTTCCTGCGAATTACCAGCCTTCTTGGCTTGTTCAATCTGCCATAGCACCAGTGTACGTCCACGCGTATAAAGCACCTTGTTTGCATTCGGGCATTCAGAATAGACCGCAACCCAGGGTTCTATAGCATCTGCATATTGTTTGTTACGAACCGACTCATTGAACAGAGACAGATTTACCAAACATTCTTGTGACACTGCCGGCTCTTCCTCTTCTACTACGGGAGTTGCCTCCGGCACTGTCTGTGTTTTCTTATCTTTGGCCATAACCGACCCTGACATCACCGCCCCTGACAGGAGCATCATCAACAAAGTCTTTTTCATAATATCTGTTCGTTTAATGTTAGATTTCTTTTTAACGTATTTTACGTTTGTGGAACCATGCCTCACTAAATGCGGCATTGACTGTCAATTTAAACAAATCTTCACGCAAGTTCATCTGAGGCTCTGCTGCATGATGATTGTATTCTAATGTCGCATTGATCATACTATTACTGTTACGTAGTGGTAACCCAACTCCAAAACTTATGCCAAAGTTGGACGACGATGCGTCTTTAAGATATGAGTTATATAGGCTTGTACCCACTCTCCACATCACCCTGTCGGCATATCGGCGGCTGTACGGGTTGTGCTGATAACTGATACCCAATCCAATCCGATATGCATCTTGCAGCGAGTCTTTACGGTTCTCATAATAGGCCTTACTCCATTGCTGCTGACTATAGTCGAAGGCTACGGTCAATCTGTCATCCAGAGTATAGCTCAATCCTATTGCAATGTATGTCGGCAAATCAAAACGACTGTCAGAATTGAACGGAACAATAGTATCATTACTGTTAGCTTCCAACTTCACATAGCGACTGCCCAGTTTTTTCTTGGGTTCGTACACTACACCTAAAGAGACGTTATGACGTTTGCTAAATGTATGATAGGCCTGTATGCCAAACCTAAAACGGAAGTCACTCACTTTCAGCGAGCTGAAAATCTCTTCGCTTTCGTAAGTCGAGGCGTCAAACTGAAGTGTGCGATAATGATCGACATCACCCCACATATAATATGCATTGGCCCCTATGGAGACATGTCTGAACAACTCTGCAGACAGCCCCGCATATACCTGCGAGATACCGCCACGCCCCATGAAATCCAGAGTATATCCTGCATAACGCGGCTGCTGGTGGGCTTCAACAGGAATCTGCACCGAGTCACGTCCTCCAAACTCATACCCTACGGAACTATAGGGCATAAAACCGGCACTAAAGCCCAGGTATCTGCCAAGCGGAAATTGCATCGTTACATACTCCAAGTTGGCATTCCATCGACCCATTTCTGCTCCTCCATCGGCTCTGAAGCGCGAGTACTGTCCTGCCAACCCTATATCAAACATAAATGTCATGGAGTCAACAGCCGAGTAAGATGCCGGATTGGACGGATTGATATATCGACTGTCGCGCATACTCGTCGAAACGCCTCCCATGGCACGCAACTGACCGGGAGCGTCCATGCCAAGCTGGCCGTATCCAAAGCGGGTATAAGGAGAGTTAGTATTGTTTTGGGCAACGGCTGCCAAGGTTATCATCAGACCTATGACGCACGCTGCTATATGATTATGTCGTAGTCGCATTAAAATCCAATATGCTGTTTAAGCCTATCAAGACGAGATTCGGCTCTGCAAAATTCGCAAAATTTAGTCGATTATGAAAGAGAGGTGCATCTCCGCCAGTCAAAAAAACGCATAGCTTACCATATTTATTGCCTAAGCGACTGACATATCCTTCCATTTCCATGCCAATACCGTTCAGCACCCCTGACCGAATGGCCGATTGTGTATCATTGCCGATGAATGGGATAGTGCCTGCCGCCACGTCAACCAACGGAAGACGCCCGGTATAGTCATGGAGCGCCCGAAGACGCATCTGTACTCCCGGTGCAATGTTGCCCCCTACATATATGCCGGGCGCTTCTACCATGTCGTAGGTCACTGCTGTTCCTGCATCTATGATGAGCAGGTTATGCGCCGGCATGATGCTATATGCCCCCACTGCGGCAGCAAGACGGTCAAGGCCAAGAGTTTCGGGCGTTGCATAGTTGTTGGTAATCGGCACAGGAGTTGTGTGATCAAATCGGATGAAATCATCGCCAAAACGGGCAGTCAAAAAGTCTGCAACCGAATTGTCCTGCCGGGCAACAGAGGCATAAATACACCGTATGCCATCTGAGTCGCCGATAAGGCTTGTCATATAATTTGCATCAAGTTGCGTCGTAACTTCCGTTCGAAGAAGCTGATGCCCATTGAAAACGCCTACCTTTACACGCGTATTACCTTGATCTATGCAGATGTTCATTGATGCAAATATAGTATAAATTGATGAGGTCTGCATCAAGCAAACCGCTCATGCACAATATAAGCGATGCTGATATGCAAGAAAAAAAAGAGACGGATGCCTGGGCATCCGTCTCTTTAATCTCTGTGACGTCAGATTAGCCGATAACGTTTTCAACGGCAGCAGCAGCGTCTTGAACAGCTTCAGCAGCTTCTTCAACGGCAGCAGTAGCTTCCTCAACAGGAGTAGCCTCGTCAGCTACTTCTTCGCTTTCGTTCTCAGCTGCAGGTTGCTCTTGCTCGGTCTGCTGAGCATTGTTTTCAGCGTTCTCGCCTTCAGTTGTAGTAGCGTTGCCACCGCATGCGGCAAAAGCAAAAGCTACAGCAAACATCAAAAATACTTTTTTCATCTCTGTTGTTTTTAAAGTTAAACAATTGTTGGTTCTTCGTAAAACGGTGCAAAGGTAATTCTTTTTCCGAAAGGTTGTACCGGCCAAGTCGTTTTTTGTCGATTATTACCTTATTTTCCCTTTTTATTCCCCATTAGGCAGTCGTTTGGGCGGTATACAGATAACGTTTTATACTCTTCTTAGGTGTTTTCTCGAACTCATTCGGATAGAGAATAATTTTGGTGATATTCTCGTAAGCAGCCAACATCTTGTTCAATTCTTTCTTATTCTCTTCCATTCGTTGAACCACCTGCTCCGAATCAAGTTTATCTGCATCTATGGCTGCATAGTCCGGACACACGAGAGCCACGAGCTTACCTTCCTGCTGAAGCACGATGCTCTCCATCACGTAAGGCATGTTATTGAGTTTTGCCTCTATTTCTTCCGGATAGATATTTTGTCCGCTGGGGCCGAGGAGCATCGTCTTGTTGCGGCCACGTATATAGATATTGCCTTCGTCATCAACAGTTCCAAGATCTCCTGTATGCATCCATCCGTCAGCTTCAAAGGCCTGTGCTGTCGCTTCAGGGTTCTTGTAATATCCGTTCATGACATTCTCGCCACGTACAAGAATCTCTCCTACGCCCTCTCCTACATTCGGAACGGGTTCGATACGCACCTCCATGCAAGGAAGTATCCGCCCTACGGAGAAGGGCTTGAAGCGACCATAGCGGGCATGACTGATCAACGGAGCGCATTCTGTCATGCCGTAGCCCACCACGTAGGGGAAGTTGATTTTATGGAAGAAGTCTTCAACCTCTGCATTCAGAGCAGCACCTCCGATGATAACCTCACGGAAACGTCCGCCAAAGGCCTGCACAAGCCGCTCACGAATCGTGCTCAACACAGCCTGATCAAGCAATGGGATACGCAAAGCCCAGCGCATCGACGGTTTGGATATCAGCGGGAGAATCTGCTGCTTGTAGATCTTCTCTATCACAAGAGGGACTGTCAGCACCAGGTTGGGACGCACCTCTGCAAAAGCCTGCAGCAGAATCTTGGGCGACGGAGTACGGCCGAT
>JAFUXZ010000004.1 GCA_017470795.1 Paludibacteraceae bacterium | reverse complement strand
TCCCTCGGAGGCTCTGATAGGTCCGGGCGACACCATCATCGACTGCGACAGCCGGCAGAAGGTGTGGACCCGCGACGGACGCACAATGCGCGCTCACGCTGTGGAGACGGGCATGTCAACCGGCAGCCAGACCGAAATTCGCGCCGGGCTGACAGAGGGCATGCGCGTGGTGACCGATATCGTGAGCGGACAGATGCCGGGCGAGGAGCATGCGGCAGACGAGTCATCAGACAAGCAGACGACCAAATCGCCCTTCATGCCCAACCGGCCCGGAGGCACCAAACGCAGATAGATCATGAGAGACGTCATTGTTCTACGTGATATCCGGCGCGACTTCCTCGTCGGGGGCGAGATGGTGCATGCGCTGCGCGGAGTCAACTTCACCATCACGGAAGGCGAGTTCGTGACAATCATGGGCCCGTCGGGCAGCGGCAAGTCGACCCTGCTCAACACCCTCGGCTGTCTCGACACTCCCACAAGCGGCAACTACCTGCTCGACGGACAGGAGGTGCGTACAATGAGCCGCAGCGAGCGCGCCGTGCTGCGCAACCGCAAGATAGGCTTCGTGTTCCAGAACTACAACCTCCTCTCGAAGACGACAGCCATCGAGAATGTCGAGCTCCCGCTGATGTACAACCCGAAAGTATCGTCGAAAGAGCGTCGTGAGCGCGCCATCAGCGCGTTACAGGCCGTTGGACTTGGCAACAGGCTCAATCACCGAAGCAATCAGATGTCGGGCGGACAGATGCAGCGCGTCGCCATTGCACGAGCGTTGGTCAACGATCCGGCCGTCATCCTTGCCGACGAGGCAACCGGCAATCTGGATACGCGCACGTCGTTTGAGATTCTCCTGCTGTTTCAGCGGCTGCACGCAGAGGGGCGCACCATCATCTTCGTGACCCATAACCCGGAGATTGCACAATACAGTACGCGTAACATCGTGCTGCGCGACGGACGCGTGACGGAAGATGTCGTCAACCCTGCCCCGTCAGATGCGGCAGAGGCTCTGGCAGCCCTCCCCGATGAAGCAGAGTAATCCGCTGCGGAGCGTGGGTGCATTTCCTTATAAAACAGAATGATCACCGTGGATTGTGACGATCCTCCCCGATGAAGCAGAGTAATCGCTGCGGGGCGCGGGTGCATTTCCCTATAAAACAGAGTAATCACCGTGGGTTGTGACGATCCTCCCCGACGAAGCAGAGTAATCGCCGTAAAACAAAAAGCTGGACAGACGGCTGCATAACGGTCTGACGGCAGGTCTGTCGCTGCCGGAATAAACGAAGGTCTGCCCGACATGAACAAGTCGGGCAGACCTTCGTTTTCGTATGCTTCCGAGGACTTACAGCAGGGCCTCAAACTTCTGCTTGAGCACTGGTTTGGGAGCGGCACCGACCTGCTTGTCGACCTGCTCACCGCCTTTGTAGAAGAGAATCGTCGGGATGTTGCGGATGCCGAGATGCTCAGCCACGTCGATGCTGTCGTCGACGTTGCACTTGGCAACGCGCACCTTGCCGGCAAACTCGCCTTCTAACTCGTCAATAACCGGGCCGACCATGCGGCATGGGCCGCACCACGGAGCCCAGAAGTCAATCACCAGCGGAGTCGGGTCCGCAATCACCTCGTTGAAATTGGAGTCTGTAACTTCTAACATAATGTTCTGTTTTATATTGTTGTTCGTTTTTCCGGTGCAAAGGTATTCGTTTTTTGTGTTTCGCGCATCATCTTGTCCGTCCAAAGGAGCCGTTGCTGCTTTCTGCACTTCATTCCTGCTGCTCATCGTCCCAGAGGACTTTCATCCAGTCGCCCAGCTTGCGCTCTGCGGGGCTGCCCTGTGGTTGCCAGAAGCGCACATGCTGCAGCTCGTCAGGCCGGTACTGTTGCCTTACGAAATGGTTGGCGTAGTCGTGTGCATATTTGTACCCGTCATGGTAGCCCAGCTCCTTCATCAGTCTGGTCGGTGCGTTACGCAGGTGAAGGGGCACCGGCAAGTTACCGCTCCGGCGCACCTCTTCTATGGCGGCGTCGACAGCCAGGTAGGCGGAGTTGCTCTTCTGCGACGTGGCCAGGTAGATGGTGGCTTCGGCCAGCGGTATGCGTCCTTCGGGCCAGCCAATCTTCTGCACCGCGTCGAAGCAGGCGTTGGCTATCAGCATCGCGTTGGGGTTGGCCAGTCCGATGTCTTCAGAGGCTGAGATGACGAGCCGGCGGGCGATGAACTTGGGGTCTTCTCCCCCCTCAATCATGCGCGCCAGCCAGTAGATGGCCGCATCGGGGTCGGAGCCGCGTATCGACTTGATGAAGGCAGAGATGATGTCATAGTGCTGTTCGCCGTCCTTGTCGTAGGCCACGGGATTCTGCTGCAAGCGTTCCGTGACGGTCTGGTTGTCTATCACGACAGTCCCCTCGGTTGCATTGCTGATTAGTTCGACAATGTTGAGCAGCTTGCGCGCATCGCCTCCCGAATAGCGCAGCAGGGCATCTGTCTGCTGCACGTCGAAAGTCCTTTTGCCGAGTTCCGGATCTTCATGTATCGCGCGGTCGAGCAGCCGGAGCAGGTCGGAGGGTTCAAGGCTCCGCAGCACATACACCTGGCAGCGCGACAACAGCGGCGTGATCACTTCAAACGAGGGGTTCTCCGTTGTTGCTCCTATCAGCGTCACCACCCCGGCCTCCACCGCCCCAAGCAGCGAGTCTTGCTGTGACTTGCTGAAGCGGTGTATCTCGTCGATGAACAGGATGGGCGCAGGCGAGTCGAAGAAGCGGCTCTTCTGCGCGCGCTCTATCACCTCACGCACGTCTTTCACCCCACTCGTCACGGCCGACAAAGTGAAGAACGGACGCTCCAGCCGGTGAGCAATGATCCGGGCAAGCGTCGTCTTGCCCACCCCGGGCGGCCCCCACAGGATGAACGACGACAGCCGCCCCTGCTCTATCATCTCACGCAATACTGCCCCTTGTCCCACAAGGTGCTGCTGCCCCACATACTGGTCAAGCGTCGTCGGGCGTAGTCTTTCTGCCAATGGTTGCATATCAGGTCGTGGTTACGATACGCACAAAGGTAGGCAAAGGTGAGCAAATACGGATGCGCCACGTCCTGAAAATCCGGCTTCGGGCCGCCCACCCCTTCCGTCTGCCGACAGCCGCCGGCTACACCGCTCCTGACCGCCTGCGCCACGGCTGACACGGCAGCTCCGGCCATGCGCACACCTACCCCGAGCCGACAGCCGCCCGACGCCCAGACCCTCAAGCCGTCCTGCACTCCTGCGCCGGCGGCATCCGTCAGCCTCACCGCCTGTGCCTGCACCTTCGCCGACAGGCCTCACGCAGCAACATCTGCCCCCTGCCCGCAGCCGCCGGACGCACCTGCCCGCACGACGTGCCGCCCCGCGTCGCCCATCGCCACACCGCCCGGCAGCCCTGTGCCGTCCGTCGAAAAACCCGCCGCAAAGCGCAATAAACTACACATTTCCGTCAAAAAATACACATACGCCACAAGGTGGAGGTCTACTTTTGCAGCCGTAAAAGTGGCTGCTCGCCGCTGAACATGCAGCAAACGGCTGCGGACGCATTCAAAACAACGACAACCAGCCACCTCGCAGGTGCGCTTTCACATTCAAAACAAAGACTTTGCTGCGGACGTTGCAGCACACATTCAAAACAATGCACACACGACGTGCAACATTATCAACATCATGCATCAAACCCCGTGCATGCCTGACTGACTTCGGGCCTGCAGGCTGTTCGTATCCGTCGGTCTGCACCTCGTCATAGCGACGGAGGCGTATGCTGCTGCATGCATAGATTGCGTCCCTTGACATGCAGGCATACACCGCCCGTCCGTTACCTGCTCTGAAACAACACAAATCAATATCTACTAACACATTCAAAACAAACAAAATCATTATGCAAAAATTTACACGATGGCTTGCTGTTGTGGTGAGTTGCCTGCTCGCTACCGCGCAAGCATGGTCTGCCACTGAAACGGTGGAAATAATAAAAGTCACCCTGACCGGCCAAAGTACAGCCACAGTCAGCGGGACAATAGGCGGCTCTGCTTCTCTGTACAACATGGGCAAATCCTCTCCCTACAAACTGAATAAGGACGGCGCATACGTCTCCGCTACACTGGAAACCGGATACTTTCAGGCCGGCGACGTCGTAACGACAGACTTGAGCAAGAAGGTAGAAATCTATTACGGAACTCCCACCAGCGGAACCAAAATGGGTGTTACAGGCGCCCCGTCAAGCGGAGTGATCACCTATACGCTGCCTGACGACTTCCCCGCAAACGTAAACACAATCTACATATACCGCTCTTCATCCACCTACAACGGATCACTGACCTACCTGTCCGTCAGCCGCGAAGTCGTTACGTGCAACAATCCCGAGATCACAGTTCAGCCGACAGGCGCAGAGTACAGCGAAGGCGAGACCATCAACGCACTCAAGGTGACGGCAACAGGCAGCGACCTGACCTATCAGTGGTACAGCATGCTGCTTGAAGACGGCACGGAGACGACCGCCATCAGCGGTGCTACATCAGCAACCTATGGCCCTTCGCTCAGCGTGGGCGAGAAGCTGTACTACTACTGCCTCATCAAGTCGGGCGACTGCTCCACGATATCTGACACCGTAAGCGTCTATCTGAAAGCCTCCGAGAAGCCTGCCAGCACGCTGCCCATCATCACCGCACAACCCGCAGGCGGCACCTACTGCGCAGGCAGCGTGACAGCATTGTCAGTCACCGCCAGCCCCGTCACGAGCTACCAATGGTATAAAGACGGCTCTGCCATCGACGGAGCCACCAACCAGACCTACACCCCCACGGAGTCAGGCGACTACTACGTCATCGTGTCCAACCTCGACGACGCCGATCATAAAGCATCAACCGCAACGTCAGGCACCGTCAGCGTAACCGTCAACCCCGCCACCGCCATCACAACGCAGCCCGTGGCTGCCAACGTGCTGCTCGATGACGAGCTGACACTCAGCGTCGAAGCCACCGGCACAAACCTCACCTATCAGTGGTATAAGGACGGCACAGCCATCAGCGGCGCTACCGCTGCCACCTATACTGTAGCCGCTGCCGCCAAAGCCGACGCCGGCAGCTATAAGGTCATCGTCAGCGGCGACTGCGGCACAGCCGTAACCTCAAACGAAGTAGCTGTGACCGTATCAAAGTCCACCACTCCGACCACGCTCTTCTCCATCACCGGCATCACCAGCGGCTCAAACGTATCATGCGCAATCGGAGAAACGGTTGACCTGAAGTCCTACTCAACGATCACAGGCGGAACGGCCGTCATGTGGAACAATCACGCATCAAAAGCACAGACCGTGGTTAAGAAAAACACCGGCGCACAATTCAGCGCAGGGACAGTGGCCATGATTATCACACCTGAGAAAGCACTGAAAGCCGGCGACATCATCACCGTCACTGCCGGAGGTGAAGTCTGCTTCACAACAACGAATGCACGTTCTGACACATACATCACGAGCAGTTATACCTACACCCTCGACGATGCTTTCGACGGAGCAACGACGCTCTACGTATGGCGTGGTGACAACTCGACAAGTATGACACTCTCCGCACTGACCATCACGCGTCCCGTTCAACATCCGAGCATCACGAAGTTCGTGGTAGGAGGTGTTGAAGCAACGATTGACCAGGATGCCAAGACCATCACTGCTTCCGGTCTGCCTTACAGCACCGACCTGACGAACCTCACGCCGACCGTAACACTCGGCGGTTCAGCCACAGACTACACCCCGGCCGGAGCACAGGATTTCACGACAGCCCGGACCTACACCGTGAGTGATGCAGGCGAAGATGTACAGTACACCGTCAGCGTAACCAAAGCCGCAACAGCATCTGACGTGGCTACACTGGCAAGTATCAGCGTCGGCGGGCAGGAGCTGACCATCAACGGTTCCGGCAACACATTCAACGCCACCATTGAGGCCGCCACCAAGACATTCGGTGCAACACAGGCCGTCACCTTCACGTTCGACAACGCCGGAGCATCGGCCAACTTCACCAACGGGGCCAGCCACGACTTCTCCACAGGAGACCTGACCATCACCACCACCGCCGAAGACGGCACTACACACGCCACCTACGTCATCAGCATGAAGACATACGGCAAGTACTTCGTGTACCTGTGGGACGGCACGCCGTCTGACGGACTGTACACGATCCTGAGCAACTACGCCGACACGAAAAACTATCACCTCAGCGTCCACAATGTTGCCACCGAGATGAACGCCACCACGATGGCCGCCGACTACGACCTCGTGATTCTCGGTGAGAATCCGAAATCGGCCAACGCCACTGCGCTGCAGGTCGGTGCCGCCATCGGCAGCGTACCGGTGCTCAACTTCAAGAGCTTCATGTTCGGCAAATCCAACTGGCCCACCGGAACGCCGACCAACGGAGGCTCAAGCATCGCCGTACGCGTCCGCAAGCCCGGCCACCCCATTTTCAAGAACATCACCCTTGAAGACGACACGCTCCTCACCCTGCTTGACGGCTCATGCGCAGGCAAAGGCATCCAGGGACTGAGCGACTATGACGAGAGCAGCTATCGCTCCGCCGCATACGACGCCGGCACAGGCTATGCTGCCATCATCGAGGACGCCGGACAGAACGGCAAAAACAAATCGATCACCATCACGCTCTCGACCGAAGAGAACAACAACCTCACGACCGATGTCGAGACCCTGATTGAAAACACGATTGACTACCTGCTCACCAACGACTACTACGTCAGCAGCAATGCTGAGTTGCAGCGCATCCGCATCCCCGGCGAAGCCAAAGACGAAGCGCTCGCTCCGGGTAC
The DNA here is from genome assembly GCA_017470795.1 of Paludibacteraceae bacterium. Lineage (GTDB taxonomy): Bacteria > Bacteroidota > Bacteroidia > Bacteroidales > Paludibacteraceae > RGIG4928. The sequence goes on along the minus strand of JAFUXZ010000004.1, from coordinate 6,349 downwards.
AGACGCTACGCACGCCAACCCCACATGGTGGCAGGTACACCTCTGGTACGGCTACGGCACGAACAAACTCGATGCCACGCCTGTCGACCTCGACTCCGAGATTGGTACGCCCGACGTGAGCGCTCTTGACGCCGACGGCTTTGGTGACATCACCATCAAGGTGACTGCCGAAGACGGCACAACCAGCAAGACACACACCCTGCGCATCCTGACGCGTGAGCAAGCCACCGGTCTCAGCACCCTTGCTGCCGACGGCATCCGTCTCGAGGGCAATGTAATCCGCAACACGAACGGACTGACTATCGATCTGTTCGACGCTGCCGGCCGCCTCATGCGCACCACCGGCAACGACATCGACCTCACCCAACTGCCGGCCGCCATCTACTTCGTACGCGCCAACGGCAAAGTGGTTAAGGTGATGAAGTAAACGAACCACAGTACTGATTCATAGCGTTTGGGTGCATCAACCGTCTGTTGATGCACCCAAACTGTTTTGTCACCCCCCTGCAGCAGAAACTTCCGACCCCCAGCCCCACCTGCCGCCACCGACAGTACCGTCATTTTCCCGACAAGTATCAAGAGACACCGGGCGATAAGTGACAAATCCCCGAAAAGCCTCATCAGACATTGCTCTCCGGGCAGTAATCCTCCAACGGGCATCATGAGACATCGGGCTGTGGCGGATGACCCTGCTCCGGCGATGAACGCAGCGGAAACTGCCGGGCCGGGCACTACACAGAGAATCACCGGTGTGTCGGCCGGAAGATAGTCCGACTGCACATCGGTGATTCAAACTGTTGCTGCGTGCGTGTCTGCCCCGTAAATGCTGCGGGCTTGTTCGTTCTGAGGGCGCAGCGGCAACCTCGTCAGAGCCATTTCTTCCACCGGAAGTAGAGCAGTACCGCGCCGGCAAAGGCTATCATCAGCGCGATGGCGAAGGGATAGCCATACTGCCAGTGGAGTTCGGGCATGAAGTCGAAGTTCATGCCGTACATGCTGGCTATCAGTGTCGGCGGGAGGAAGATGACAGACACCACTGTGAAGATCTTGATGATTTTGTTCTGCTGAATGTTGACCAGACCGAGGAACGTGTCCTGCAGGTAGTCCAGACGGTCAAAGCCGAAGCGCGTGTATTCGAACAGCGAATTGATGTCCTTGATGATCATCGTGAGGCGCGGCTGCAGGTCACGCGGGAAGAAATCGCACTTGAGCATGTTGCTCACCACGCGCTGCTTGTCAAGCACGTTTTGCCGGATGATGGTCACCTTTTCCTGCAGATCCTTGATTTGTATCAGAACGTCTTCGTCCACGTCGTCAGTCTCCGCATTGATGCTGTTCGACAGGCGTGTGATCATATCCGTGGTGTCCTCAATCATGTCTGCATCGTTCTCCACGCGTGTCTCCAACAGGGAAACAAGCACATGATATCCGCTGGGGTAGTTGCGCGTATTGACAAACATTTTCTTGACCGTGTCATTGAAGGAGCGGAGTTCCACATCGCGTACGGATACGAGGATATTGTTCTTGACGATGAAGGAAACGGTTTCACGTTCGAAGTTGTCAAGCAGAAAATCGGTGTTCGCCACAAGACTGTCGTCAGTCTGGATGTATCGGCTCGACATCTCGATTTCTTCCATCTCTTCGTCTTCCTGGATGTAGATCTTCATGTATTGCTCCAGTTCGCTCTCGACTTCAAGCTCTACATTGATCAGGTCAATCCAGATGATGTCCTGCTTCTCGATGTGCTTCAATATCTCGAGGGACTTTGCGATTTTGATCTTTGTGCCTTCCAGATAAAAGATTCTTACTTCTGACATGGTAGTGCTTTGTTTTATCGGGTTATGGATCGGCTGATATGCTGGTCGATGGTGTTCGTCAGGTCGACGAACTGCTGTACGTCAAGTTGTTCGGGGCGGAGTGAGAATACGGGGCTGTCGAGCAGTGGGTCGCCTTTGCCGACAAGCGGTGCGAGCGAATTGCGCATGGTCTTGCGGCGCTGGTTAAAGGCTGTCTTGACGACTGTCCGGAAGAGTTGCCCGTCACATCCGATTTGCCGGGTGCTGTTGCGCGTGAGGCGTATCACGGCCGACTGTACCTTCGGCATGGGCTCGAAGACTTCGGCTCCCACAGTGAAGAGGTACTCGATGTCGTAGTAGGCTTGGAGCAGGACACTCAGTATGCCGTACTGCTTCGTGCCGGGGCGGGCGGCAAGCCGCTCTGCCACTTCGCGCTGTATCATGCCTGCGCAGACGGGTATCTGGTCTCTGTAGTCGAGTACCTTGAAGAAAATCTGACTGGAGATGTTGTAGGGGTAGTTGCCGATGACGCAGAAGGGCCCGTCGCCATAGAGCTCGTGCAGATCAAGGCGCAGGAAGTCGGCCTCGATGACGTGCACATCGGGCATGTGGTGATGCAGATAGCTGACAGACTCTCTGTCAAGTTCTACACAGGTCAACTGAATCAGTGGATTGCGCTGCAGGTATTGCGTCAGTACTCCCATGCCGGGACCGACTTCAAGGACCCGGCTCGGACGGTCAAGTGCCAGCGAGGCTGCTATGCGCTGCGCAACTCCCAAGTCTTTCAGGAAGTGCTGGCCTAAGAATTTCTTGGCTTTTACTTGCGTCATGTGGCTGGTGATAGTCGTCTGACATGGTTTTTGCGCTGATTGTTAATTTTACGTACCTTTGTTGCTGTTGATACACAGCAATCCGGATGCAAAAGTATTGATAAAAGTTTAAATTTCCTAATATCAGCATGCCAAGCGGCCTGCGGGCCTGTCGGAGGGGTGCAAACACCGTGGTTATTGGCTAAATTGAGGCATATCGTGGCGGGTTATATCATCCGTCTGCTTGATTGGATATACAAGCCAATCGCACGTTTTGTGCCGGTGCCGGCGGAGCTGTTCAGGTACGCCGTGTGTGGCGGGGCCAACGTGCTGCTCGACTGGTTCCTCTATTTTCTGGTCTACAACTTTGTCGTCGGGCATGACCTTGTCCATGTCTGGTTTCTGACGCTCACGCCTCACGTGGCCACGCTCTTCATTGTCTATCCTGTCACGCTGGCTACGGGGTTCTATCTGGCCAAGTATGTGACGTTCACGCACTCCAACATCCAGAGTCACGTGCAGGCGGTGCGCTACGTGATGGTTTCGGTGGCCAATCTGATGATCAATTACTTCGGTCTGAAACTGTTCGTAGAGGTCTTCGGCATGTGGCCGACGGTTGCCAAGATAGGGGTGACACTGCTCGCCACGGCCTTCAGCTTCTTCGGTCAGAAGTACTTCACCTTTGTGCGTCAGCAGATCCGTCCGATTATCGGTCCGGAGAATGACGACGACGAGGAAGACATGGACTACCGGTATGAAGATCTGTTTCGCTTCTGACAGCCGGCCGTCCGATTTTCTTTTTTATATGTATTGTAAACGGGTGCTCACCGCGCGCAGACCTTCGGGCCGTCCGACGCTGCGGGCTGCGGGCCGGCGGATGTCTGCTGCCCTGATGACGACGCAGGGCGGCGTGGTGCTGCATGTGATGCGCAGGCCCGATGCCGGCAGACATGCCGGGAGTGTCAGGCTGCAGACGGGTGCAGCTGACGGCGGTGTGCTGGCGGAAGCCTGTGCTCCGGGTCCGCTCTGTGTTTTTATGTGACGGGAAGGCATGCGCCCCTGCGCAGCCGGCGGCTCAGGCTGTCGGGGTGTCTTTGGAGGTCTGCCCGATAAAATCTGCGATATTGCCTGCGATGCCCTCAACGAGCCGTTGGCGCGCCTCCGTAGCGGCCCATCCGATATGCGGCGTGAACAGCATGCGCTCCGGGTGCCGGAGGTGCATGAAAGGATGATCGGCCGGGAGGGGCTCCTGCGTGAAGACGTCGGTTGCCGCCCCGGCTATCAGGCCTTCGTCAAGCGCTTCGGCAAGGTCCGGCTCATTGATGATTCCTCCACGACCCATGTTGACTATCAGGGCTGTGGGCTTCATGAGGCGGAGGCGGTGACGGTCTATGAGGTTGCGCGTCCGGTCGTTCAGCGGGGCATGTATGCTCACGACGTCTGAGGTCCGGAGTAGTTCCTCCAGGTCCATGCGTTCGAAGGTCTTGCCCGAGGTGTTGCGCCCCGTGGTTGAGTAGTAGGCCACATGCGCTCCGAAGGCTGCGGCCACTTCGCCCACATGACGGCCGATCTGTCCCAGCCCGATGATGCCCCACTGCTTGCCTGCCAGTTCGCTGAAGGGATAGGCCGTGCAGGTGAACATCCGGCTGTCTGTATACCGGCCCTGCTTCACGTAGGCATCCATGCGGTCGATGTGATGGATGAGCTGCAAGGTGACCGCCATGGTCAGCTGGACAACGCTGGCGGTAGAGTAGCCGGCCACGTTGCGTACGCTGATGCCGCGCTGTCGGGCCTGCACGGTGTCGATATTGTCTGTGCCGGTAGCGGCCTCGCAGATGAGCCGCAGGGACGGACAGGCGTCCATCACTCCGCTGTCGATGCGCACCTTGTTGGTGATCACAATCTCTGCATCGCCGATGCGGGCAATACGGTCGTCTGCCGCCGTAGCAGGATAGCAGGTGAGCTGCCCCAGGCGGGCTATGGGGTCAAGGCTGATGTCGGCCCCGACCGTCGCGGCGTCAAGAAATACGATTTTCATGTCTGCTCTTTATCTGGTTGATGAACAGGAAGACCTCCTCAAGCGAGCGGCCAACCTGAAAGGTGTAGCTCTCCTGCTGCGGAATAAAGCGCTCCTGCCTCATACGTCCAATCTGCTGCAGCAGGCTGTCGTAGAAGCCTCCCATGTTATACAGAATCAGGGGTTTGCGATGCTCGCCGACCGTCCCTGAAGCCAGCACGTCGAACATCTCGTCCATCGAACCGAAGCTCCCCGGCAGGACGACGAAAAGATCGGCAAGGTCGCGCATCCGCTGCTTGCGTTCGCTCATCATGCCGACGCGGACCTGCTGCGTCACGACCTGACTCTCGCGGCCGCTGCGCACGATGCGTTCAGGCACGACGCCGATAATCTCGGCTCCCTCGTGAGCCGCCCCTTCGGAAACACTGGTCATCAGCCCGCCCGTTGCGCCGCCATAGACCAGCGTGTGTCCCTGCCGGCCAATCCACTGGCCAAGCCGATAGGCTTCGGTCTTGTACTTCCCGTCAATGTGGTCGTTGGCAGAGCAGTAAACGCAGATATTCATGATGCTGTAAGTTATGACAAAAGCCGCACTCCTCAGAGAACGGCTTCAATGATATTGGCAGTTACTGCCCATTTGTGTGTGTCTGTATAAGATTAAGAAAAGTACCCGGAGCGGGACTTGAACCCGCACAGCTGCGAGGCCAAGGGATTTTAAGTCCCTCGTGTCTACCGATTTCACCATCCGGGCAGACCATCATGACTTGCCGACACACAGACCCTTCCGGCCTGACGCCACGCACGTCACGCCGGCAAAGGTACGAAAAAAGTTGGATGTGCAAGATTGACCCGCCCTCATTGACCGTTTTTTCCTACATTTGCGCCATGAACCCGATTGACATCATCCGTCAGCACTACCGGCCTGACACGCCGCTGTACGACATCCTCGTGGTGCACAGCGAGCAGGTGGCACGCAAGGCCCTCTCGGTGCTCCGGCTGCACCCGTCGCTCCGGGCCGACGAGACCTTCGTCTACGAGGCAGCCATGCTGCACGACATCGGCATCATCCTCTGCGATGCGCCGGGAATATGCTGCCACGGCTCCTATCCGTACATCTGTCACGGCTATCTCGGGGCTGACATGCTGCGCCGCCACGGCCTGACGCGCCACGCACTGGTGGCAGAGCGGCACACCGGCACCGGACTGACAGCACAGGAAATCGAACAGCGCGGGCTCCCGCTGCCCCAAGGGCGCATCTACGAGCCGCAGAGCGTGGAGGAGCAAGTCATCTGCTACGCCGACAAGTTCTTCTCCAAGACGCACCCCGACGAAGAGCGGAGCATTGAGCGCGTACGCCGGAGTCTGGAGAAGTTCGGAGCAGAGTCTACAGCCCGCTTCGACGCCATGCACGCACTGTTCGGATAACAGCAGCCACGCTCCTGCAGCCTGCAGACCACAGGCGCCGCAAGACGCGGAGGACCGACGACGCGCTCCGCTTCCTATGATTATTTTGCGTACCTTTGTGCCGGGCATGACACGATGCGCCCACCCTCTCCGGAGGAGCGCATGATCATAAAAATCAACAACAACAAATCAGACCACACGATGAACAACGAACCGAACCTGCGCATCGGCTTCGGCTATGACGTACACGCCTTCAAAGAAGGACGCGAACTATGGATCGGCGGCATCCGGATCGACCACACGCACGGCCTTGACGGACACTC
>JAFUXZ010000083.1 GCA_017470795.1 Paludibacteraceae bacterium | reverse complement strand
TGATGTCGGAACCGGATGAGCTGCTCATTGGCACGACAGGTCGGTTCTCACCGGCCTACATTCCGGCATACACCATCCTTGAATTTTTCATAAGACCATGCTTTTCCGGCATTCGTATTTTCCTGTTTTTACTCTTTGCACGGCAGCAGGAATCAGGCATGGACTTTATATGCGGTGTGTAATCGGGTGTGATGGCTGGCTTTCCTGTTTATATCTGTTAACGCTTGTAACAACGAAAGTCCAGTGACGACGTGACTTGGATATAAGCCGGCTGATGTCGACACAGGTCTCTGCGGTTTTGCACAATATATTGGCAGGGTCGTCAAGGTCTCCGACTTCTTTGCCCTGAAAGGCATACACAACATAATAGCGAACCTGACACCCGTCTTCTTCATGCACTGCGCTCCATTCGAGATTCGTCACATGGTTGTCGTGAAGAACGCGCAGATGTTCCGGCCGTGCACTTGCGTCTCCCTGTATGTTCCTGCATTGTGGAGGGAGGGCAGGGGTGTGAAAGAAGGTGTCCGACAGACTGTCGCAGATGTTAAGCGGATTTCTGAGCAGTGGACGTGCGCTGTACATGATGACCCCGTCAATCTCTTTATGCTTCTGATTGTTGCGCATCTGTCTGCACAACTCGTTGCCTTCTGTCCATGCTCTTGCGGCGTTCTTGTTGCCTAATCCGGAGGCAAACAGGCCGATGTACAGGTTCTGTCCGAAACTGTTCTCGCTCCACCATTGGGTAAGGACGCTGTAATCGGCTACTTTCTTGCCAATCTCCCAGTAAAGTTGCGGGCAAACATAGTCTATCATTCCTTCCCGGAGCCATTTTAGAATGTCCGCATATAGGTCATCGTAGTTTTGGATGCCGGCACGTGTGTCCGAGCCGTGCTCGGGGTCAGATGATTTGTTTCTCCATACGCCAAATGGGCTGATGCCAAATTCTACCCAGGGCTTCAGGCTCTGTATGGTGTTGTGAATGCGTTCGATGGCCCGATCGACGTTGTTGCGTCGCCAGTCGTTCTTGTCCTTGAATCCGCGTGGGAAAGTACGGAATGTCTGTTCGTCCGGGAATTCTTCTCCGGCCACGCGGTAGGGATAGAAATAGTCATCCATGTGGATGGCATCGATGTCATAGCGTTGTACGATGTCTGCCACAACGCGCTCAAGCCAGTCAACGGTTTCGTCCAGTCCCGGATTGAAATACTCCTTCCCGGCATATGTAACAAACCATTCCGGATGTTGGTATCTGATGTGTGTCCGGGCAAAGTCCTTATTGTTGAGCGTGACCCGGTAAGGGTTAATCCATACGTGCACGTCCATGCACCGGTGATGTGCTTCCTCAACAGCAAAGCTGAGTGGGTCGTAATACGGGTCGGGGCGCTGTCCTTGCCTGCCGGTCAGATAGTAACTCCAAGGCTCCAGAGAAGAAGGGTAGAAGGCATCGGCCGTCGGGCGAATCTGCAGGACGACGGCATTGAAGTTAAGTGCCTGCAGACTGTCAAGGAGCATAATCAATTCTTTACGCTGTTCTGATGAGGGCAGTCCGGGGGCCGTCGGCCAGTCTATATTGGCCACTGTGGCAATCCATGCGGCACGCATCTGACGTTTCTGTGCCTGCGTGTCAGCCACCCCTGCAAGAAGGAACGGGAGTAAAAGAGTCAGTAAAAATCGGCGCATGAGTATCTTGATGTTTATCAGGTACAAAAGTACAAAAAACGGTATATACACGGCTGATGATGCCCCTTTTTTACGTACCTTTGCCGCGTTCTGGCATATTGGCTCGTGGTGCGACTTTCATGAGGATTTGTCATTGTCCGGTGTTCCCGGGTTTGATGATGTCAGGCAAATCTTGACCTTATTCTAAACAGACGAGTTTATATGGATAACGATATACACGGCTTTGACCGCTTTCGGAGACATGAAGACCGGTCTTTTAATCGTCCGTCCCGTACAGACTATCAGCACGCCTCATTGAATCATGACCGGCGGTGGGGGCAGGATGGACGTCGCCGTGATGGCGGACGGCAGCAGAAACCCGCACATGTGCACACGCAGTATAAGACGCAGCGTGTTAAGGAGCATGAGATGATTTTCGGTATTCGTGCAGTCATGGAGGCGCTCGATGCAGGACGGCAGATAGAGAAGATTCTGATACGTCGTGATAACGGCAGTGAGCTTTCTCAGACCTTGATGTCCAAAGTGAAGGGAACGTCAATACCGGTCCAATTTGTCCCGCCGGAAAAGCTCAATCAGTATACTGATAAGAACCATCAGGGGGTCATAGCTTTCATCTCACCGATAGAGTTTCAGCGTATTCAGGACGTGTTGCCGGCGGTCTTTGAGGCCGGGCGCGCGCCGCTGCTGGTCGTGCTCGATGGCGTGACCGATGTGCGCAATTTTGGAGCCATAGCCCGGACATGCGAGTGTGCAGGTGTGGATGCCCTGATAGTGCCGATGAAGGGTGGGGCCGGCATCAATGGTGATGCCGTGAAAACCTCGGCGGGCGCATTGCACCACCTGACGGTATGTC
>JAFUXZ010000082.1 GCA_017470795.1 Paludibacteraceae bacterium | reverse complement strand
GGAGCATCGGTTAAGTCAGTTGAGGGAATCCGCAACATGGCCGAGATTATACGTAGTCAGCAGGATCATCTGTTTGTCGTTGTATCAGCAATGGGCAAGACGACCAACATGCTCGAACAGGTCGTAGAAGCCTACATGGAACACGGAGCGGAGTCTGCCCTGCAGGCATTAGGCAGTGTAGAGAGTTTTCACATCCCGATTATCTCCAAGTTATTCAACCATCCGACCGTCGGGCTGAACGCCGTCCAACCTGTTTTTGCACAACTCAAACAGGAACTTACCATGCTGGTCGAAGATTATGACAAGACCTACGACCGCATTGTATCATACGGAGAGTTGATCTCAACGACCATCATCACGTCATATCTCCGTGAAGAATGCCACTTGGATGCAGCGTGGTTGGACATGCGTCAGATTGTATGCACAGACAGTAACTTCCGCGAGGCCAATGTCCGCATGGACGTAACCCGCAGACGCCTTCACGAAACGGTCGATTTCAACCTGCACCGCATCTACATCGGGCAGGGCTTTATCGGCGGCAATGACCGGCAGCAAAGCACAACGCTCGGCCGCGAAGGCTCTGACTATTCGGCTGCCATTGTGGGCAGTCTGCTGGGGGCAGAGAGCGTCACAATCTGGAAGGATGTACCGGGGATTCTGAATGCCGACCCGAGAATCTTCCCCAATACCGTCCTGCTGCCCGAACTGACATACTATGAGGCTGTCGAACTGGCATACAGCGGTGCACAGGTGATACATCCCAAGACCATCCGCCCGCTTGAAAATGCCGACATACCCCTGTATGTCAAGCCTTTTGCCGCTCCATACGAACACGGGTCCATCATCCGCTCCGTGGCGCAAAGACATGATGACGTGCCAATCATCATCCTGCGAAAGAAACAGATTCTCATCACTGTCCGCCCGCTCGACTTTTCGTTTGTCCTTGAGAACTCCCTGCCACGTCTTTTCAGCATTTTGGAAAAGCATCGTCTGAAAGTCAGTCTGATTCAGAGTTCGGCCGTCACCATCAGTGTTTGTGTTGACCACACCAGATATGTGGAAGACGCTCTTGACGAACTGCGCAACTATTTCAGCGTCAGTTATAATACCGGACTCGAACTGCTCACCATACGGGGCACGACTCCTGAACTTGTTGAGCAATGCACACAGAACCGGCAGACACTCATTGAGCAACACACACGCCGGACCGGCAAGTTCCTCATGTTTGCCAACGAGGCCGGCTGACGACCATCTGCAGCCTGTTCCTCAACAGCAGACGGCACAAATCGGTCGGGCTGCCTCTTGACTCGACCTTCACCCCCGGTCAATTCCTGCAGGCCGACATTATGCCGACGCTGCCTGACCGTCCGTCAACACGTTCGGCAGTCCGGCAGCGGAGCATCACCATCCGGACCATAACGTGAAGGCTTCTGTCTGAATGTATCCAACGGCTGTCATGCCTGCTGCACCTTACGCCCTGCATTTCCCACAGAGATTATCTCCTTGACATCACACGTCTCTGCTGCGCCATGTGCTGCGGCAGTGACAAATCGACACGACGCCCTGCAGCCATGTGCTGAAGAACACAGGGAACGGATGCTGTCAATCATCACCTCCGGCTCCGGCCGAAACAAAGGCTTCCGCTTCACTGCATCCGGCAGCTATGACAATCATCATGAAATGACAGCGTCCTCTCCACATCGACACTGATGTAGAGAGGACGTTGGTCTAACCGGAGCTGACACCGGTGGCAGGAATCACCGCCCACCGGCCGATATCGCCTATTGCCTGACCGCCTTGAAAGACATGTCAAGACTCTTGTACGAATGCGTCAGGGCTCCGACAGAAATATAGTCAACACCGGCTTCGGCATATTGGCGAATCGTATCTATCGTTATACCTCCGGACGACTCGGTCTCCACCCTTCCGGCGATGATCTCAACAGCACGGCGCGTATCTTCGGGAGTGAAGTTGTCAAGCATCACGCGGTCTACGCCACCCGTGTCCAGGGCTTGCTGCAGTTCTTCAAAATTTCTCACCTCTATCTCTATCTTCAGATTCTTGCCCTTCTCCTGACAATAATGCTGCGCACATTCAATGGCCTGACGGATTCCGCCTGCGAAATCAACATGATTGTCTTTAAGCAGAATCATGTCAAACAGCCCGATACGGTGATTGGTACCTCCGCCGATACGTACAGCCATCTTCTCCAGCATGCGCAATCCGGGAGTTGTCTTTCTGGTGTCAAGCACGCGGGTTTGGGTTCCTTCAAGGGCTTGCACATACCGATGCGTCGTGGTGGCCACACCACTCATGCGCTGCATCAGGTTCAGCATCAGCCGCTCGGTCTGAAGCAGGCTGAGTACGCGTCCGGAAACACGGAAGGCGATGTCTCCCGGATGAACTTCCGCTCCGTCTTCAATAAAGACCTCCATCTTCAGCTCCGGATCGAATTGGCGAAAGACCTCACGGGAGTCTTCCACTCCGGCCAAGATGCCAGACTCCTTCACAATCAGTTGCTGCACACCCATTGCAGTCGGAGGGATGCACGACAAAGAGGTGTGATCGCCATCACCTATATCTTCTGCAAACCAAAGAGGGATATACTTTCTGT
>JAFUXZ010000003.1 GCA_017470795.1 Paludibacteraceae bacterium | reverse complement strand
TTGACGGGAAGCCCTGCATCTCCATCTGCGGGTCCATGAAGATAAACTGAATGTCAGAATAGGACAGAATGGCCGGCATCAGCTGGCGCGGCTGGTAGGGAAGCAGGTGAATCTTTGTGAGTTGTTTTTCTTCAATCTGTTGTTGCAGCTCATCGCGTAGTGCTCCCTTGCCGATAACGAAGAATTCTATCGGCAGGTCTTTTGTGCGTACTGCCAGGTCAATCAGAGGCTGCCACGCCTGTGCCTTGCCGATGTTTCCGGCGTACAGAAGTTTCAGGCTGTCTGTCTGTGGGAAAATGGCTTCGTTCAGCACCCCCTGCCACTTGATGTCTGCGTGATACAGTGATGTATCAACAAAGTTCGGAATGATGTGCAGATGTTCAGGCTGTCTGAACCGCCCGACGATGTTGTCATGGAACACCTGATCAATGGTCGTCACTGCATCGGACTTGTTGTATACCTTCCGCTCTGCCCATTTCAGCATCCGCAGAACCCATCCGTCGTTCAGATGCATGATGTCGGGATAAATCTCCTGAACGTTGTATATCACGCGACAACCCTTCAACCGCTTCAGAATCAGGTTGAGCACGCCGAGCGAGAGTGGGGGAGATGGCGACAGGATGACGTCTACATGGCGCATGAACAGGGCGATGAAGAATGATATTATGTGCCAATAGACAAATCCTAAAATACGGAAGACAGTGCGTTTGAACTTGTGTTGCGGAACGTGATAAACCTTGATACCGTGATATGAGCTCACGCGATAGATTCCCCATACGCCCCAATGCAGCGGCTGCTCGCGAATCTGTTCTTCCACTATGTTGAAGTGGGGTGAGGTGGTCAGTACTCTGACGTCGTATCCGGCCTGTTGAAAGCGCAGGGCGATGTCGTTGTACAGATAGGCTGTCGAGACGCCGTCCGGGCTAAACACCAGGGAGTGAATCAGTATCTTTTTGGGCATGTTGGTGATGTTTCAGTGAAGTTTTTCCAACAGAGCGATGAGCTTGTCGGCACGTTGTTCGTAGTTGTCGTATCGCTTGAGCTGTGCAGTCCCGCTTTCCGTCAGCTGTGCTGCATATGACCTGTCCGTGGCGGTGCGATAGATGCTGTCGGCACATGCCTGTGCGTTGGTGGCTTCGTAGTAGGCTGCAGCAGGTCCGCACAACCCGCGTGCAAACTCCAGATCGGAGGTCACAATCGGCACCTGCATGCGCATGGCTTCCGGATAGGTCGCGCTAAAGCATTCGAGCAGCGAGGGCATCAGCATCACGTCGGCCTGCTCGTATAGCGACGGGCAGGCTGCGATGTCCACCTTGCCGAGCAAGAGGAAGTGATGCCTGTTGGTCTCATTGACGAACGGACACTGCTCTTGGCTCAGCGTGATGGCAAAGCGGAACCTGAAGTCAGGATGCTGACTTTCCAGCAGGCTGCATGTCTCTGCCATAATCGGCAGGTTCTTATGCGGATAGCTGCTTGTGACCGTCAGGATTGTTGTCCCGTCAAACGGGGGCAGGTCCATCCCAGAGCCTTTTCGGCTATTTCGCGGGCCGAAAGATCGGTGTTCTCCAGCAGCGCTTTGGCTGCGGCCCGGGCGTAGTCGCCGCCCGAGCCCATGGCGATGAGATCGTTTTCAGGCTGCACC
>JAFUXZ010000081.1 GCA_017470795.1 Paludibacteraceae bacterium | reverse complement strand
GACGGAAGGCGACCTGTACGCCCTCGACCATTTTGTCGCTTACATTCTTACGTTTCTTCATATCGATTGCATCATCTTGTTCCAAAGTCCTTCGTCAAGTATTTTCACGTCAGAACCGAGCTTCTTTGTGGCAATGACTACCGGTGTACTGGTTCGGTCCATGATGGTGACGGTATCGCAGATTGGAAGATAAAGTTCAAACAAATTCTTAATCCCGGCAGCATAGCGTCGCTCGATGACATCGCTGTCAATGTTGTGTCCGCCTTCTTCAACCCGCTGTTTGACGCGCTTCTTGGCCAGGTCGACACTGTTGAGCCAGAAGAAGAGCAGGTGGACCTTGTAGCCCAGCTCCTGTGCCCGGTGGGTCAGATGGACATACATGCGTGTGGCGAGTGTTGTCTCCACGGAAAAGTCAGCCTTACGCTCAAGGAGCTCCTCGATACGCATCAGCATCAGCCTGCCAGCCTGAACGGCCATCTGCTCCGGCTTGAAAGGCGACAGGCCTTTGGCAATGGCATCTGCGTTGACGAACTCCGTGCATTGGAGCATCTCGGGCAGCATGACCATCGACGCCGTTGTCTTTCCGGCTCCGTTGCATCCGGCTATGATGTACAGGTTGTGGGGCATGGACTGTGCGGGGCTAATTGTCGGCGGGTGCTATTCTGTGTCGAGAGCCTCCCGTTCGCGTTTGGCTTTGACGATTTTCTGACTTGATTTCGACAGGTTCTCCTCGTCTTCCATGAATCGCTTGATCTTTCGGATGGCGTCTTCATAGCCCGGGATCTGAACTTTCTCGAAAAGGTTGACTTTCTGTGTCGTCTTTTTGCGCGCATACTCCAGCAGGCGTACTTTCTCTGCACAAAATTCGCGCTCGATGCCCACCAGTGCGAGCTCTTTGAGTTGCGTCAGGCCGTCGGCATACCACTTGGGTGCGTTGAAGACGCTGAACGGGCGGACGGTGTACAGCACGTCGTCCAGCACGGGAACCCGCACGCCGGCAACCTTCTTAACCGACATCTTGACGTCGTCCACTGTGAGCAGCGAGGTGTCAAACTCGCCCCACAGGGCCAGCATCTTGTCGTATGCGGCAATGCGGTCTTCGACTTCGCGTTCCAGCCGTTGGATGTCGTCTTTGGCGCGTTTGACTTCAAGACGCAGCGCGCTCTCTTTGTTCTTGAGCGTGGGCAGCGTGCGTACGCGCATCTTCAGACTCTTCTCAAGCCCTTGGAGCGAGGTTTTGTTGTATTGAAATTTAATTGCCATGAATCAGCTTGTAGTTGTCGTTTATCGAAACAAGTGCTGCCGTTTGAAGCGGGGGCTTCGCGCGGAGCGGTCTTGAGATTGCTCATTTCTTCCAATAGGTGTCGACAAGGGCCTGCTTGATGTTCACTTCTTCGGGCTTGAAGTGCTTGGCGAAGAGGTCCCACGCAACGTCGAGCATCTTGGTGGTGTCGATGTTGACGTCGATGGCCAGCAGGTCGTTGGAGTATTCTTTGGCGAATGCGAGACAGCGGTTGTCGTAGTCGGTGAGGTCGAATCCGTTTTCGAGCTTGGTCTTGGCTGCTGCGGCGTCGGCGTACAGGCGGACGGCGGCGTTCATGACCTGCGGGTGGTCTTCGCGCGTCTTTTTGCCTGACACGAGCTGTTTCAGACGTGAGAGCGAGCGGAAGGGATCGACGATGACTTTTCCGATGTCGGAGTCGCGGCGGAGGAAGAGCTGACCTTCGGTGATGTAGCCCGTGTTGTCGGGAATGGCGTGCGTGATGTCGCCTCCTGACAGCGTGGTTACGGCGATGATGGTGATGGAGCCTCCTGTCGGGAACTGAACGGCCTTTTCGTAGATCTTGGCCAAGTCTGAATAGAGCGAGCCGGGCATGGAGTCTTTTGACGGAATCTGGTCCATACGGTTGGATACGATGGCCAGAGCGTCGGCATAGAGTGTCATGTCGGTCAGCAGCACGAGTACTTTCTGGTTCTTCTCTACAGCGAAGTATTCGGCGGCCGTCAGGGCCATGTCGGGGATTAGCAGACGTTCAACGGGCGGGTTTTCGGTCGTGTTGACGAACGACACGATGCGGTCGAGAACTCCGGCGTTGGAGAACACGTTTTTGAAGTACAGGTAGTCGTCGTTGGTGAGTCCCATGCCGCCGAGGATAATCTTGTCGGCTTCGGCGCGCAGGGCAACGTTGGCCATCACCTGGTTATAGGGCTGGTCGGGGTCGGCAAAGAAAGGTATCTTCTGTCCTGACACGAGGGTGTTGTTCAGGTCGATGCCTGCGATGCCGGTGGCGATCAGTTCGGAGGGCTGCTTGCGGCGTACGGGGTTGACTGACGGGCCGCCGATCTCGACTTCTGTGCCTTCGATGTCGGGTCCGCCGTCAATCGGGTTGCCAAAGGCGTTGAAGAAGCGGCCGCTGAGCTGGTCGCTCACCTTGAGCGACGGGGCTTTGCCCAGAAAGATGACCTCGGCGTTGGTGGGAATGCCTTCGGTGCCTTCGAAGACCTGAAGCGTTACCTCATCGCCCATGATGCGAACCACCTGAGCCAACTTGCCGTCGACCGTGGCCAGTTCATCGTTGCCTACACCTTGTGCCTTGAGTGAGCAGGTGGCCTTGGTGATCGCCGTGATTTGCGTGTAAATCTTTTGAAATGCTTTTGCCATCGTTATTGTGTGTTTGATTTATTTACTTGACGAGTGTCGTATTGATGTTGCCGAAGGGCGCGTCATGACGGATGCCTGCGGAGTGTTGACAGCACGAGGCTGAGACCTTCGTGAAGCACTTCCTGACTGATGTCTTCTGTGATCATGCCGTACTCATCGATGCTGCCGGTGCTGCACCTTTGGAAAAGGTGGTTGACATTATTGAAGATGTGCGGATGCAGATTGCTCTGCTTCAGGTCATGAATGGCGTCATAGCTCTGCCGTGCGCTCACCTGCGTGTCATGGCTTCCGTAGAAGAAGAACGCCGGGCATGTGAGCCGCCTCAAGTCGTCTGCCGGGTCATAGCGCAGCATGTAGTAGAACCACGGCTGTGTGTAAGACATATACTGCGTGACTGCGTCCTGCGGCATGTTGAGCGACTGCAGATACGTGCTCAGTTGCACGACGGCAGCCTTGCGCGTCGGTGCGCCAATGACGATGTCGTACATGTGTCGATAGGTGTCGACATACTGTTTGGCTTGCTCGTCCGTCACGCCCTGCGTGTGCAGAATCATGCGGACTTGCTCTGTCATCATCTCATCACCGCGCACTGCGGGCCCGGCCATGCTGACCACGCAGGCGATGTCCGGCCGTCGCGCGGCGAGCATCACGGCAATCTGTCCGCCCTCGCTGTGTCCGAGCAGTCCGATCTTCGTGGTGTCGATGCCCTTGCATGCGCGCACAAAGTCGTAGGCCGCCTCCACGTCGTAGGAGAGGTCGAGCGTCGTGGCCTGTTCGGTCTTGCCATGCTCTGAGCCGCCCACTCCCCGGTCGTCAAACCGCAGGGATGCTATGCCGTTGCGCGCCAGCAGGTCGGCTATCACGGCAAAGGGCTTGTGTCCGGCAATCTCTTCGTCGCGGTTCTGTGGTCCGGAGCCGGTGATCATCACCACTGCCGGAGCCGCTTCGGCGCCGTTGGGCCGCGTGAGTGTGCCGCTCAGGCTGATGCCTTCATGCGTGTTCACGAAGCGCACCTCCTCCGTGCTGTAGGCTGCCTGCGGCGTTGCGCCGGTCTGCGCAGCGAGGCGTGGCGAGGCATACAGCATCATCAGGCAGCATGTCAGGCTGCTGATGAGGGCGTATCGGTTCGTGTGTGGCATGTGTGAACGCGTTGTGGGTTGCTTCTGAAGAGCTTGCTTTACTGACGGGCGCGATGTGCCGCCCGAAGGGCTTCCGTCGGCTGTCCGGCTTAAGCAGCAATCTGCTTTTCGGCCAGCAGCTGGTCAAGCTGTGCTTTATAGTTGTTGAAATCGGTTGACTCGAACTCCGAATAGTTCATCTGCTTCATCAGATTGATGACGCGCTTGAAATACTCTGATACGTTCTGGAAGTTCTGGAAGTCGTAGTCGTGCCGACAGATGTCCATCACGAGCTCAAGCATGTATTTCTGCCGCTCGAGCGGGCATACGGAGTCAATCTTGTCGAAGGCGTCCTGCTGCAGGATGATGAAGTCGATGACTTCTGATTTCCAGAATGTCTCGTGATAGTCTACCGGAACGCCATCGTCGCCCAGGATGTCAATCTGCTCCTGCACCTCCTTGCCACGCTGCAGCAGGGTCTTCATCTCGTTGACCATGCGTGTCCAGTCGGGTGAGATGCGTTTGGCGATATATTCTTCAAACTCCGGGTATTCGATATATTTGGAATAGCTGTCGATGGGGTTGACAGCGGGGTAGCGCTTGCGGTCGGCGCGGTTCTGCTCGAGCGCGTAGAAGCAGCGGGCAGACTTCTTGGTGCCTTCCGTGACGGGCTCCTTGAGGTTACCGCCTGCAGGTGACACGGTTCCGATGAAGGTGATGGAGCCCGTGGCGCCGTTGTTGAGGTAGACATATCCGGCGCGGCTGTAGAAGGCTCCGATGATGGCTGACAAGTCCATCGGGAAGGCGTCTTGTCCGGGCAGCTCTTCGAGTCGGTTGGACATCTCGCGTAGTGCCTGTGCCCAACGTGAGGTAGAGTCGGCCATCATGAGTACGCGCAGTCCCATCGAACGGTAGTATTCAGCAATTGTCATGGCGGTGTACACCGACGCTTCGCGGCTTGCGACCGGCATGTTCGATGTGTTGGCCACAATAATGGTACG